>JAAYZL010000597.1 GCA_012514855.1 Clostridiales bacterium | reverse complement strand
GTAGCGCTGTATGATCGCCTGCTGGCGCGCGATTTCGGCGACCTGGAGCTTGTATTCCTTCAATTGGCGCTCGAGGTCGGCCTGCCGCTTGACGGCGAACTGGTCGTAGTTGCCCTCGTACTGGACGATATGCCGCATCGAGAGCTCCGCCATCGAGTCGCACACGGCGTTCATGAAATAGCGGTCGTGCGAGATCACGAGCACCGTGCCGCGGTATTTTCGGAGCGTCTCCTCGAGCCACTGGACGGCCTCGAGGTCGAGGTGGTTCGTCGGCTCGTCGAGCATCAGAAGGTCGGGCTGCAAAAGCAGCAGCCGCGCGAGGCACAGCCGCGTCTTCTCGCCGCCGGAGAGTATGCGCGCGGGCTGATCCTCGCGCCCCTTCGCGAAGCCGAGCCCCGCGAGCACGCCCTGTATGCGGCTCGGCCA
Source organism: Clostridiales bacterium (assembly GCA_012514855.1). Next base: position 1,445 of record JAAYZL010000597.1, on the reverse strand, counting down.
GACGTATCCGCCCGCCTCCTCGAAGCGGTCGGTCAGCCGGGCGTACTCGCGCGAGAGCTTATCGACGGCCTCCGCATCCTCGTGGCTGTCCGCGATCTCCCCTTCGAGCCACCGCAGCCGCCGCTCCATCTCGCGCACCGGCTCGAACACGCGCTCGAGTTCCTGCTTGACGGTCAGGTCGCTCTCGATATCCGCCTCCTGCGTCAGCATGCCGACGCGGGTGCCGCGCACGAGCGACACCGTGCCCTCGTCCGGCTCCGCTTCGCCCGCGATCAGCCGAAACAGCGTCGACTTCCCGGAGCCGTTCACGCCGATCAGCCCCATGCGCGCGCCGGCCGGAAGCGTCAGGGAGATGTCCTTCAATACGCAGTTCATGCCGAACGACTTCGACACGCCCGCGAGCGTCAGCAATATCATAGGTCCCCCGCCCGCTCCCACCGCCCGGACGCGCCGCAGGGCAGCACGCCCCCCGCCGTCACCGGCAGCGCGACCTCGTCCGCCGAGACGCGCCCGCCGCGCGCCCTCGCCGCGGTCATCGAGAGCATGTTGTGGAGCACCGCGGGCTGTAGCCCGGTCGTGTAGCTGTTGAGGAGCATGAACAGCGCGTCCCTCGCGAGCACCTTTTCGCACGCGTCGACGAGGCCGTAGAGCTCGTCCTCGAGCTTCCAGACCTCGCCGCCCGGCCCGCGCCCGTAGCTCGGCGGGTCCATGAGGATGCCGTCGTAGAAGGCGCCCCGCCGGGCCTCCCGGAGCACGAATTTCTTCGCGTCGTCGACGATCCAGCGCACGCTGTTTTCGCCGATGCCCGACAGCGCGCGGTTCTCGCCCGCCCACTGCACCATGCCCTTCGCGGCGTCGACGTGCGTGACGGTCGCGCCCGCGAGCGCGCACGCGCAGGTCGCGCCGCCGGTGTAGCCGAACAGGTTCAGAATCTTCGCGGGCTTCTTTGCCTTGCGGATCAGATTCCCCATCCAGTCCCAGTTCGCGGCCTGCTCCGGAAACAGCCCCGTGTGCTTGAACCCGGTCGGGCGCACGTAGAAGCGGAGCCGGCCGTAGCTGACGACCCAGCGCTCGGGCAGCTTGCGGAAGAACTCCCACTCGCCGCCGCCCTTTGCGGAGCGGTGGTAGTGCGCGTCGGCGGCGTCCCACAGTTCCGGCCGCAGCTTCGGCCAGATCGCCTGCGGATCGGGCCGCCGGAGCACGACGTCCTTCCAGCGCTCGAGCTTCTCGCCGTCGCCGGTGTCGAGCACCTCGTAGTCCTTCCAGCCGGACGCAATGAACATAAAAGCCCTCCCCGATGAATCTCATACGAGTATATCCGCTTTTTGCCTTGGAATCAACGCAATTCGCGTGAAATCGCGGAACCTGAACGGCGCGGCGCGCGTCCAATTTCCAGAATATGGCGGGGGGGACGGATATGAAGAGACTGCTGGGGATACTGCTGG
>JAAYZL010000596.1 GCA_012514855.1 Clostridiales bacterium | reverse complement strand
GGCTCCGTGTGGGGACGAAAAATCGCCTCGGCAATCCACCACCTCATTAAATCATCGGTTACCTAAAAGAAAAAACGGGGGGAAGCGCATGCAAAAGCGAACTAAAATTGCGTTGATACTGGGTGCGGTACTCGTCGTACTGCTGGCCGCGGCGCTGTTTCGCGAACTCTCAATCCCGCGGTTTCCGCTTCCCGAACCGACCGCCACGCCCGAAATCACGCCGGCCCCGACCGCGGAGCCGACCCCGTCGCCGACGCCGACCCCCGCGCCGACCGCACCGCCGCTCGCGTCGAAGGTGTTCGAGCTGCCGGTCGAAGGGGCGGCGGGCTATGCGTCAATCTCGATGAAGCTGCGCGCAAGCCCCGACGCGAACACCTCGGTGCTCCAGGCGCTTTCGCCGGGAACGCCGTTCAGGATCGTCTCGGAATCGGGGGCGTGGTGGCAGGTCAGAACCGAGGATGCCATCGGCTGGCTTTCGCACAAATACTGCCTGATCAACCTCCCCGACATCGTCCCTTCGATCGTCTACGACTCCACGAACACGTATTCCTCGCGCGTCGTGTCCTCCCAAAAGAAGCTCCCCGGCATCACAGGCAAGGGGCTGTACCCCGGCAAGCAGGCGAACAACCGGTTCGGCGGAAAGCAGTTCATCATGCCGGTGCTGTACTCGACGGCGTTGAAGGTGCAGAAGGCGCAGCGGAATGCGCTCGAAAACGGCGAGACGCTCGTGCTCTACGAGGCGTACAGACCCTACGACGCGCAGATGACGATCGTGCGCGCGCTGACGGCGCTCGCGAAGTCCGACGAGGCCGTCAAGAGGGGCATTTCGACCGCGCCGTGGAAGCTCTCGTGGTTCGCGTCGACGCGGCTCTCGAACCACCAGCGCGGCTGCGCGATCGACGTGAGCCTCGCCAAGGTCGAAAAGACCGAGGAAATGCGCTCCGGCGCGTACGGCTACACCCGCGTCGTGAGCGCCACGCGCTACAAGATGCCCACGCCCATCCACGAACTGAGCGCGCAGTCCTCCGCGTTCGCCGCGCCGGTCGACTCGAAGTCCCGGACCGCGTGGAAGAGCGCCACGCCCTCGTCGAAGATGAACCGCGCGGCATTTCGGCTTCAGAACTATTGCGCGAAGGCGGGGCTGACGCCGCTCGCCTCCGAGTGGTGGCACTTCAATGACCTCGACGCGCAGGAGGCGACGCGCTCGAATCAGAGCACCGGGCGCTACACCTTGACCAAATGCATGAGCGTCGTCCCATAAAACGCCGCAGCCCGGCATTGCGGACAACCAGCCGATCATAAGTTCGATGGGAGGCCGCTGTGCGGTAAGGGCGAATCGGCCGATCACAAAATTGCGAATCGAAAGGAAGTGGCGACGATGAAGAGGGTTCTTGGAAGGGGTTTGCTTGCCGCGCTCGTCCTGCTGTCGGTCGCGCTGCCGCTCGCGGCGGCGGAGGCGACGGGCGGCACGGGAGGAGGCGGCCTGCAGCCGGAGTTCTTCAACTGGACGTATCTGGCGAGCGTGGCCGGGGCGACGGCGGCGGTGCTGCTGATCGTCCAGTACACAAAGGCGGCGTTGGACAAAATTCTGAAGATTCCGACGCGGCTGTACGCCTACATAGTCGCGGTGGCGATCCTGCTGCTGGCGCAGGGGTTCACCGTCGGGCTTTCGTGGCGCGACCTGCCACTTCTGCTGCTCAACGCCCTGATCGTGGCGACCGCCGCGTACGGAAGCTACGAGCTCACCTTCGCAAAGGTCGACCGCAGCGCTTAAACAGGGATCGGACGACTACACACCCGCCGGGCGGATACCGGCGGGTACAGCCCGTCAACAAGTTGCTCAGCCGGAAAGAGCTGAGCGACTTGTTGATGGGCTGGATTCTTGAAATACAGCTTTTTTCGCGACAGGGTATACTCTTACACGCCAGAAAAATGATACTTAGCCTAGGGCAATACCGCATAAAGAGGGCGCGCGCCGGCGAGATGAATTTTCGTCAGATCGGGTTTGCAAAAGCCGC
>JAAYZL010000595.1 GCA_012514855.1 Clostridiales bacterium | reverse complement strand
TACGAAGCCCCCAAACGGGAACGAGGCGTACATGGATCTGTCGGGGTTTGTGCAGGGGCTGACGGTGCGCACGCGGCGCGACGGAGATCGGTTTTATCCGCTGGGCGCGCCGGGCATGCGCAAGCTTTCCGATTACCTGACGGATCGGAAGGTGCCGCTGGCGCAGCGCGACATGCCGCTATTGTGCGCGGGCGACGAGGTGCTTTATGTGATCGGCTTTACGGTGTCCGAACGGGTGCGCGTAAAGCCCGATACGCAGCAGATACTACATATTATGTATAGGGGGAATTCGCAATCATGCGCACAAAAGACATGCGGGGCGACATCGACCATATCCTGTTGACACAGGACGCCATTCAAAAGCGCGTCAAAGAGATGGGAGAGCAAATCTCTCGGGACTATGCCGACGCCAAAGAGGACGTCGTGCTGGTCTGCATCCTCAAGGGCGCGGTGGTGTTCTTTGTCGATCTGGCAAGGCAGATGACCACGCCGCTGTTGATGGATTTTATGGCCATCAGCAGCTATGGCAACGAGCGCAAGACCTCGGGCATTGTGCGCATCAACAAGGATATCGATACGTCCATCACGGGGCGGCACCTCATCATTGCCGACGATATCATGGACAGCGGCCTGACGCTCAACCACATGCGCGAGCTCATGTCCAGCCGCAACCCCGCTTCCATGAAGATCTGCTGCCTGTTGGATAAGCCCGATCGGCGGGAGTGCGATATCGTGCCGGATTATTGCGGGTTCACCATTCCCAACGAATTTGTAGTGGGCTACGGGCTGGATTATTGCGGATTCTACCGCAATCTGCCGTTTATCGGCGTGCTGAAGCCCTCGGTATACAAAGATTAAGCAAGAAAGCAGAATGGCGCATCGGGCAGGACACGCCCGCTGCGTACGGAGGAAGAACTGTTGAGAAGAAAAGGAGCCACGACGGCGATTGTTTGGGTGCTGCTGTTTTGCGCCGTCATCATGATGGTATCGGGCCTGAACCCAAGCGCAAAGGAGCCCGATACACTCGATTACAACACCGACTTTTTGCAGATGGTGCAGCGCACCGAAAATGGCGATGCCGCGGGCGGCAAGACCATCAAGGCCATCCAGGTCACCTACCGCGAAATCTACGGCCTGTACAGCGGCAGCGCGAGCGAGATGAAGGACTTGCCAAAGAAGGCGGAGTTCTATGTGGTCATTCCGTCGGAGAATACCTTCCGCGCGGATATGGCCGCCATCGTCTACGCAGCCAACAGCGATGCGTTTGCAACGGTGGACGAGGTTTCCGCGCTGGATTATTCGTTTGCGTACGAATCGCGCATTGAGCAGGAGTCCATCTGGGCCATCATTTTGCCCTACATCCTGATATTCGGCGCGTTTGGCGTGTTCTACTACTTCATCATGCGCCAGCAGGGCGGCGGCAAGCAGATGATGAGCTTTGGCAAATCCCGCGCGCGCGAGCTTTCGAGCGATAAGCTCAAGGTCACCTTTGCCGATGTGGCGGGCGCCGACGAGGAGAAGGAGGAGCTCAAGGAGATTGTCGATTTCATGCGCGATCCCACGCGCTTCAACGAAATCGGCGCGCGCATCCCCAAGGGCGTGCTGCTGGTGGGCCCTCCGGGCACGGGCAAAACGCTGCTGGCCAAGGCCGTGGCGGGCGAGGCGAAGGTGCCGTTCTTCTCCATTTCGGGTTCGGATTTTGTGGAGATGTTCGTCGGCGTCGGCGCGAGCCGCGTGCGCGACCTCTTCAACCAGGCCAAGGAGAGTGCTCCGGCCATCATCTTCATCGACGAGATCGACGCGGTCGGCCGTCACCGCGGGGCCGGCATGGGCGGCGGGCACGACGAGCGCGAGCAGACGCTGAACCAGATGCTCGTCGAGATGGACGGCTTCGACCCGAAGGCGAACGTCATCGTCATCGCCGCGACGAACCGCCCCGACATCCTCGACCCCGCCCTGCTGCGCCCCGGCCGCTTCGACCGCCAGATCGGTGTGGACGCGCCGGACCTCAAGGGTCGCCAGAAGATCCTCGAGGTGCACGGTCGCGGCAAGCCGCTCGCCGACAGCGTCGACCTCGAGGTCGTCGCCCGCAAGACCCCGGGCTTCACCGGTGCGGATCTCGCGAACGTCCTCAACGAGGCAGCTCTTCTGACCGCTCGCTCCAACGCGCAGCTGATCGACAACCGCGCCCTCGACGAGGCCATCGACCGCGTCATCGCCGGCCCGCAGCGCCGCACGCGCGTCATGAAGGACAAGGAGAAGCTCATCACCGCGTACCACGAGGGCGGTCACGCGCTCGCGGCGGCGGCGATGAACCACACCGACCCCGTGACGAAGGTGACGATCCTTCCGCGTGGCAAGGCTCTCGGGTACACGATGGTGCTGCCCCTCGACGACAAGTACTCGGTGACCCGCAACGAGCTGCTGGATCAGCTGACCTACGCCATGGGCGGCCGCGTCGCGGAGGAGATCGTCTTCCACGACCCGACGACCGGCGCGAGCAACGACATC
>JAAYZL010000594.1 GCA_012514855.1 Clostridiales bacterium | reverse complement strand
TCTCGGCGGCGGGCGACTGCACGCTCGGCGGCGAGTTCGGTTCGAGCGCCGTCCGGCGGTTTCAGCAGGTCGCGGAGCAGAAGGGCGCGGACTACTTCCTCGAAAACGTCCGCGACGTCTTTCAGGCCGACGACTTCACGGTCATCAACCTCGAGGGGCCGCTGACCACGGGGACGACAAAGCGCCCCAACCGCCCGTTCAACTTTCGCGGCAGGCCGGAATACGTCGAGATACTGTCCGGCTCGAGCGTCGAGGTCGCGACGCTCGCGAACAACCACGCGCTGGACTTCCAAAAGGAGGGCCTTCTCGAGACGACGCGAATTCTTTCGGACGCGGGCATCGGCGCGGCGGGCTTCTCGAGCGCGCACTACGCCGAGAAGGACGGCATCCGGCTGTGCTTTCTGGCCTTTACCGAGTGGGACTATTCCGCCAAACAGATCGCGTCCGTCGTCCGGGGTGAGCGCGAAAACTGCGACCTCCTGATCGTCTCGATGCACTGGGGGAGGGAACTCCAGCCCAAGGCGACCGGCACGCAGAGGACCTACGGGCGCGCGATCGTCGACGCGGGCGCGGACCTCGTGCTGGGGCATCACCCGCACGTCGTCGGCGGCATCGAAAAATACAACGGCAAGTACATCGTCTACAGCCTCGGGAACTTCTGCTTCGGCGGAAATACGAACCCCCGGAACAAGGACACGATGATCTTCCAGCAGACCTTCACATTCGACTTCGGGAGCGGGGTCACGGACGCGGGCATCAACATCATCCCGTGCTCGATCAGCTCCGTGTCCTCGACGAACAACTACCAGCCGACGCCCCTGAACGGCGCGCGCGCGCAGCGGGTGCTCGAGGAGGTCGCCTCGCACTCGCCGCTGAAGTCGACGGATATCCTCTGGATGGACGGATTCATCGGGGACGACGGGCGGTCCGCGCTCTAAATTTACCGTATCATAGCTGTATATTTGGGGGGAAGCATGGTATAATAAGGCTCAGCAATCGTGCGCGGGCCCCATGCGGGCTTTGCGCACGAAGAAATAAGAAACCGGGGAGGTCTGCGCATGTCCCTTGAGGAACGCCGCGCCGCAAATTTCATCGAGGAATTCATCGACGAGGACCTGGCAATCGGCCGCTTCGACCACGTCCGCACGCGCTTTCCTCCGGAGCCGAACGGCTTTTTGCACATCGGGCACGCGAAGGCGCTGTGCATCGACTTCGGCATCGCGGAGAAGTACAACGCGCTGTGCAACCTGCGCTTTGACGACACCAACCCCACGAAGGAGGACGCGGTGTTCGTCGAGGGCATCCAGCGGGACATCGAGTGGCTGGGCTTTCGCTGGGCGGAGCTGTACTTCGCCTCGGACTTCTTCGAGCAGCTCTATGAAATCGCGTGCGATCTGATCCGCAAGGGCGTCGCCTACGTCGACGACCAGTCCGCCGAGGAGATGCGCAAAAACCGCGGCACGCTGACGGCGCCCGGCGTCAACAGCCCCTACCGCGACCGGAGCGTCGAGGAAAACCTCGATCTGTTCCGGCGGATGCGCGCGGGCGAGTTCCCGGACGGCGCGAGGGTGCTGCGGGCGAAGATCGACATGGCCTCGCCGAACGTGCTGATGCGCGACCCGACGCTGTACAGAATCCTCCGCTACCACCACCACCGCACCGGCGACGCATGGTGCATCTACCCGATGTACGACTTCCAGCACCCGCTGCAGGACGCGCTCGAGGGCATCACGCACTCGCTGTGCTCCCTGGAGTACGAGATTCACCGCCCGCTGTACGACTGGATGGTCCACCAGGCGGGCTTTGCGCAGCCGCCGCGCCAGATCGAGTTCGCGCGGCTGAACCTCACGCGCACCGTCATGTCGAAGCGCCACCTGCGCCGCTTCGTCGAGGGAAAAGTCGTCGCCGGCTGGGACGACCCGCGCATGCCGACGCTCGCCGCGATGCGCAGGCGCGGCTATCCCGCGGCCGCGATCAAGGACTTCCTCGCGCGCGTCGGCGTCTCGAAGGCGGATTCGACGGTCGACGCGGCGCTCCTCGAGCACTGCGTCAGGGAGGCGCTCGGCGAGACCGCGCCGCGCGCGATGGCGGTCCTGAACCCGCTGAAGGTCGTTTTGACAAACTGGCCGGAGGGCTTCGTCGAC
>JAAYZL010000593.1 GCA_012514855.1 Clostridiales bacterium | reverse complement strand
GCCGAAGATCTCGCGGTCGCCGACGGACATTTCACCCGTCACATGGTCGAAGATCGTCGGGCCGACGAAGAACCCGCCCTCATATCCCGGAACGACGATGTCGCGGCCGTCGAGCACGAGCTCCGCGCCCTCGTCGACGCCCTTCTGGATCCAGTCGCAGACGAACTGCTTGTGCTCGGCGGTCACCAGCGGCCCGAGCTTCGTGCCGGGATGGTACGCGCAGCCGACGACCATCTTCCCGGCCTTTTCCTTGAGCAGCTTCACGAATTCGTCCGCGATGGTCTCCTGCACGCAGATCGCGGGCAGCGCCATGCAGCGCATGCCGGCGCAGCCGTAGGTCGAGTTGACGATGGCGTTGACCGTGCTCTCCAGATCGCAGTCGTCCAGCACCAGCGCGTGGTTCTTCGCCTCGCACTGCGCCTGCACGCGCTTTCCGTGCGCCGCCGCGACCGAGTAGATGTGCTTTCCGACGTCGGTCGAGCCCACGAACGTCACGGCCTTGATCCGCGGGTCGGTCAGCAGCAGCTCGCTCTCCTTCCGCGAGCAGGTCACGAGGTTCACGACGCCCTTCGGGAAGCCCGCCTCCTCGTAGAACAGCTCGAGGATGCGCATCGCGGTCAGGGGCGTCGCGCTCGCGGCCTTCAGGACGACCGTGTTGCCCGTCGCGATCGCCAGAGGAACCATCCATCCCCACGGGATCATCGCCGGGAAGTTGAACGGCACGATGCCCGCGATCACGCCCAGAGGCACCCGGTAAGTCGCGGTGTCGAAGCCCGTCGTCACCTGCATCGACGCCGCGCCCTGCGTGAGGTACGGCAGCGCGCACGCGAGCTCCGTCGGCTCGACCGCCTTCAACACGTCGCCGCGCGCCTCGTCGAGGTTCTTGCCGAGCTCCTGCGCGCACAAATGCGTGAGCTCGTCCACGTGCCGGTTGAGCACGTTTCGCCACTTGAACATCATCTGCGCGCGCATGCTCAAAGACATCAGCGACCAATCCTTGAACGCCGCGTCCGCGGAGGCGATGGCCTCCCCGACCTCGTTAGCCGTGCAGCAGGGCACCTCCGCGATGATTTCGCCCGTGCTCGAATCGGTCACGGGCATCCACTTCCCGGTCTTCGAATCCCTCCACTCGCCGTTGACACAGTATTTCTTTCTCAGGTTGCTCATTGCCGCTCCTCCTCGTTACAGCCGTGCGCTGTGCTTTCTGTCGATGGCCCGGCGCGCCGCCGCCGCGATGTGGGGCGCGGTGATCCGGAAGCGCTCCTTCAGGTAGTCCTGCAGCCCGACCTCGCCGAACTCGTCCTTCACGCCGACGCGCTCCATCGGCGTGGGAAGGTTTTCGGCGAGCACCTCCGCGACGGCGCTCCCGAGCCCGCCCTTGACCTGGTGGTTTTCCGCGGTGACGATCGCGCCCGTCAGCCGCGCGCACTCGAGCACGCACTTCTCGTCGAGCGGCTTGAGGGTGAACATGTCGACGACGCGCGCGGAAACGCCCTCCTGGGCGAGCATGTCGGCGGCCTTCAGCGCCTCGATGACCGTCACGCCGCCGGCGATGATCGACACGTCCGAGCCCTCGCGCAAAAGCGCCGCCTCGCCGATCCTGAATTCCGACTCCGGCCGGTAGATGCGCTCCGCGTTCTTGCGCACCGAGCGCATGTAGAACACGCCGTAGCTCTCCGCCATCTGTGCGACGAGGCTCTTCATCATCACGGCGTCCGTCGGCTCCAGAATCGTCACGCCGGGGAACGTGCGCAGGATTCCGATGTCCTCGAACGACATGTGCGTGCCGCCGTTGTAGGTCGCGCTGACGCCGGGGTCGCAGCCGATGATCCGCACGTTCAGCTTCGCGTACGCGCAGGACATGAAGAGCTGGTCGCAGATGCGCCGCGACGAGAAGATCGCGAACGAGTGGAAGAACGGCACGAGCCCGGCCGCCGACATCCCCGCGGCCATGCAGCACGCGTTCGCCTCCTGAATGCCCATGTTGAACGAGCGCCCCGGAAACTCCTTCGCGAAGCCGGTCGTTCCGCAGGAGGAGCTCAGGTCGCAGTTGATCGAGACGACGCGGGGGTCCCTGCGGCCCGCCTCGACCAGCGCTTCGCCGTAGTAGCCGCGCATCTCGCGCTCGTCCAGCCTGAATTCGTCGTACAGCCTCACCATGTCAGCTCACCTCCCGGACGCAATCCCTCGGCGTATCTGCGCTCCACCTCTCGGACGCCCTCGTCGCGCATCTTTTGGTCGATCACCAGATAGTGGTTGAACTCGACGTTCTCCGCGAACGACACGCCCAGGCCCTTCCACGTGTCGAGCACGATGCAGTGCGGCTTGCCCTGAACCGCCTTCGCGCGAGCGATCGCGCGGTAGATCTCCCCGACGTCGTCGCCGCGGACGGTCTGCACGTCGAAGCCGAACGCCTCGAACTTCTTTGCGAGGTCGTTGGGCTCCAGAATCTGCTCGAGCCGGCCGTCGAGCTGCTTCTTGTTCCAGTCGACGAAGGCGATAAAATGATCGAGCTTCAGGTGGTTCGCGGCCTCGGCGGCCTCCCAGACCTGCCCCTCGTTGCACTCGCCGTCGCCGACGATCGCGAACGTATAGCTGTCCTTCCCCTTGATCCGGTTCGCCAGCGCGATGCCGACCGCCGAGGAAATGCCCTGCCCGAGCGAGCCGGTCGTCATGTCGACGCCGGGCGTCCTCGTGCGGTCCGCGTGGCTCGGGAGTAGCGTGCCGGGCCCGTTCAAGGTCTTCAGCCACTCCATCGGGAAATAGCCCTTCAGCGCGAGCGCCGCGTACAGCGCCGGGCCGCTGTGGCCCTTCGAGAGCACAAACCAGTCGCGCTCCTCCCAGTCCGGGTTCTTCGGGTCGATCGACATGACCCCGCCGTAGAGCACCGCCAGCACGTCCGCGATCGACGCCGAGCCGCCGATGTGCCCGAACCCGGCGCACGCGATGGCCTTGATCGTCTCGATGCGGATGTCCGCGGCGAGCCTCCGCATCCCCTCCAGCATTTGCATTGTATCTTTCACTGCGATTCCTCCAGAGTTTGATTTCGTCAGATTCCGAGGTATGCGGCCTTGATCCTCTCGTCGGCGATCAGCTCGCCGGCCGGTCCCTCCATCACGACCCTTCCGGTCTCGAGCACGTACCCGCGGTTCGAGACGGACAGCGCCTGGAACAGGTTCTGCTCGACGATCAATATGCTGATCCCCTCGGTCGACAGCTCGCGGATCACCCGGAAGACCTCCTCGACGACGATGGGCGCGAGGCCGAGCGACGGCTCGTCGAGCATGAGGAGCTTCGGCTGCTGCATCAGCGCGCGGCCGATCGCGAGCATCTGCTGCTGGCCGCCGCTGAGCGAGCCGGCGAGCTGCTCGCCCCGCTCCTTCAAAATCGGGAACAGCTCGTAGACCTTTTCGAGGTTCGCCGGCAGGTTCGGCCGGGCCTTCTTCGAATACGCGCCGACGTAGAGGTTGTCCTTGACGCTGAGCGTCCCCAGGATTCCGCGGCCCTGCGGGATGTGCGCGATCCCGAGGTCGGCCCGGCCGCAGGTCTTCACCGTCGAGAGGTCGACGCCGTTGAAGCTGACCCGGCCGCGGGAGATCGGCACGAAGCCCGAGACGATCTGCAGAAGCGTCGTCTTTCCGGCGCCGTTCGAGCCGACGAGCGACACGATCTCGCCGTCGTCGATGTGAAGCGACACGCCGAAGAGCACTTTCAGGTCGCCGTACGCCGCGCTGACGTTTTCAATGCTAAGCATGCGCGCCACCTCCGAGATAGGCGTCGATGACCTCCTGCCGGTGCAGCACCTCGCGCGGCTCGCCCTCGCAGAGGACGCGCCCCTCGTTGAGCACGATCACGCGCGAGCAGATGTCGACGACGGCGCGCATCACGTGCTCGATGAACAGCACCGCGATGCCGCGCTCGTTGATCTTCCTGACGAGCTTCAGGCTCTCCGCCATCTCGATCTGGTTGAGTCCCGCCATGCACTCGTCCATCATGATGAGCTTCGGCTCGAGCACGAGCGCGCGCGCGAGGTCGAGCCACTTGCGCTTCTCGATGGGCAGCTTGCTGCTCAGAAATTCCCGCTGCTCGGAGAGCTGCATGAACGAGAGCACCGCCTCCGTCTTTTCCCGCGCGGCCGCGAAGCCGTTTTTCGTCAGCGCCGCGGTGAACACGTTGTCGTACACCGTGTAATTGCCGAACGGCTTCGGCGTCTGGAACGTGCGGCCCATGCCGAGCCGCGCGCGCTCGACGACGCCCTCGCGGTCGGTGAGCTTTTTGCCGTCGAAGCGTATCTCGCCGGCGTCCAGCTCGCACACGCCCGCGATCAGGTTGACGCAGGTGGACTTTCCGGAGCCGTTCGGGCCGATCAGGCCGAGGATCTCGCGCTCGCCGATCGCGAAGGACACGCTCTGCACGGCCCTGATTCCCCCGAAGGAGATCGAAATATCCGCCGCCTCAAGGATGTCACGCATCTGTCTTCCTCCCTTTCGGCAGGATTTTCTCGCGCAGGGAGCGCCACAGGCCGACGATTCCGCCGGGGCAGAAGATCACCATGATCATCAGGATCAGGCCGTAGAGTATCTGGCTGCCGCCGGTCTTTTGCAGCAATATGCTCGCGAATTCGATGATCGGGATCACGATGAACGCGCCGATGACCGGGCCCCAGAGCGTGCCGATGCCGCCGACGATCGCGACGATGCCGATCTTGATCGACATCGTGAGGTTGCCGACGCTCGTCGGGTCGATGTAGGTCAGGAAAAACGCGAAGAACATGCCGATCACGGTCGTGATCATGGCGCTGATCTGGAACGCGTACAGCTTGATCTTGAACGTCGGGATGCCCAGGGACTGCGCGGCGTCCTCGTCGCCCTTCGTCGCGCCGAGATAGTAGCCGATCTTCGAGCGGTTGATCCGGTGCGAGACGAAGAGCACGACGATCAGAAGCGCGAGCATGATGTAGTAAAACGGCGTGTCCTTGCGGAACGTCAGCCCCCAGAACGTCTCGCCGCGGAACGTGATGAACTTTCCGCCGGCGCCGCCGGTGAACCCCTTGAAGTACAGGAGCAGCACGCGCACGACCTCGGCGAACGCGATCGTCGCGATCGAGAAGTACGAGCCGCGCAGCCGGAAGGTCCCGTAGCCGCACAGCGTCGCCAGGCAGTAGGAGATCGCCATCGCGACGAAGATCGAGATGAACGGCGAGACGCCGAGCCCCAGGTACATCAGGTAGCCGGTGTACGCGCCGATCGCGACGAACGACGCGTGGCACCAGGAGATCTGCGCGCCGTATCCGCCGATGATGTTCCACGCGACGCCGAGCGCCGCGAACGAGAAGCAATATACCAGAATCGACGTCCAGTAGTTCGACCGGATCACGGACGGCAGGATCAAAAACGCGCCCAGCATGAGAAGCCCGCCGCCCCAGGCCACCGGCCTTGAGCGCAGCGATCGGAACAGCCGCTTCATCCCACGCGCACCTTCTTTCCGAACAGTCCCTGCGGCTTGAAGTACACGACGATCAAAAACAGCGCGAAGATCGCGGCCTGCCCGAGGTCGGTCGAGACGAGCGCGCCGACGACCGACTCGATGATGCCCAGCATGATGCCCCCGATCAGCGCGCCCTTGATGTTGCCCATGCCGCCCATGACGACCGCCACGACGGCGAAGATATTGTAGGAAGAGCCGATGCTCGGATAGACGTAGTAAAGCGGCGTCAGCATCGCGCCCGCGATGCCGGCGAATACGATGCTGATCGTGAAGGCGATGTTGAAGGTTCTGCCCGTGTTGATGCCGAGCATCTCGGAGACCTGCGCGTT
>JAAYZL010000592.1 GCA_012514855.1 Clostridiales bacterium | reverse complement strand
CATATCTCAAATGAATCCGCTGCACCTACACTTAAAACGATTGCATTAGTCCTTGGCACACTCGTCGAGCATGCCGCAAAAACCATATCTGTTGTTGGCCGACAATATCGGCTTTAAAAACGCCATATGAATTACGTGCGAGTTTCTTTTCGCCGCCGGGGGCATTTTGATGCTTTCCTTTTCCTTTTGGCTCTTTCTGTCCGTGAGCGTATTGACCGGCGTCGGCTATGCGATACTGAGCGGCTGCAATACATCACTGATGTATGATCCGTTGACAAGGATGATACCTTCGTTTTCTCCGTCAATACTCGACATCCGCCTGTGTTTCTCCTTTTGTTTTAGGCTCCCCTATACAAGATTTCGCCCAGCCCCGGAGGGCTGAGCGCACTCTATTGATAGGCTGAGCCCGCGCTGTTTGGCACGGGCTCTTCTGTGCACCTCTATCCCCGTATTTCTATTCGACTTCTTTGGAAATCTCGATGTGCTCGGGCAACCGGTCGAGCGACAGCGTGAGCTCCCCGTCTGCGCCGGTCGTGGCATGAATTACCTCGGTCGGTCCGTCCGCCATCCGGCAGGTGACGGACACGTCTGTCAGCGGCTCGCCGTAGAGCCTCAGCGTGAGTTCCACCGGGCCCGGGAGCTCCGCCGGCTGCGGGACGCCCATTTCGTCCGCCTTGACGGTGCGAAGGTTCACGGTCACGGGCAGCGTCCGCGCGGGGGCGCCTTCCTCCGGCTCCATTTCGTCCGGCTTCTCGACTTCGACCTCGAGCCGGATTCCCTCATACGTCCCCTCGGGCGCCGCGGGATCGACCTTGAAGTCCGCCTGTATGCCGGTGTCCGCGTTCAAAAGGTAGAGCATTTCGCCGGGCAATGTCCCGTCGATCATTTCGCGGTACGCCTGATAGGCCGCCTCGAGGATCGCGAGCGCTTCGGGAGACGCGCTCATCTGCTGCGCGAGCGTCCAGTTCAGGAAGCCGTTGAAGAGCTTGAACACTTCCCCGTAGAGCGCCGGGTCGAGCACGACGAAGTCGCCGAGTTGCGTGGTCTTGAACGCGAACACGCCGTCCTTTACGATGCCGCCCGACAGCGTGTATTTGCCGTTCTCGAAGCCCAGCACCAGGAGCGGCAGGCCCTCGTAGCGCGCGTCGACCGGGATTCTGACCTCGAGCGTGCCCACATACGGGGGTTCGCCGTTCGGGACGGACAGCCGGATGCCGTACGCCAGCACGAGCGCGTCGCTTGTGAGCGCCTGGCGGATCCGCGCGCCGAGCAGGTCGAGCGCCTCCTGGTTGAGCAGCATGAGATTCGTGACGCTGAGCACCGCCTCGCGGCGGATCTGTCCGATCACGGTCACGCCCGTCAGCGGGTCGATCAAGGTGCGCGGGATGTAGTTTTCAAGCCGGAACAGGTTCTTCCAGTAGACCCTGCCGTACAGCGAGGCGATGTTCACGCGGCCGGGCACGTTGATCGTCAGCGGGTCGCCCTTTAAGCCCACGCCGGCCAGCGCCCGGATGCGGAGGTCGTCCGCGAAGATCGTGCCGCCGGTCACAAAGCCGTCCGCCTCGATGTCGACGTAGTCGCCGCCGATGCGGCTGACATTGAGGTTCGCGGAGCTGTTGTGCAGGTAGATGTTCTTCCCCTTCAAGACGATCGAGGCGGCATGTATGTCGAGCCGGTCGCTCTTCGCTCCGATGTTCCCGCTCGCGCGCAGGTTCAGATCGCTTGCGAAGATGTTGGGCGCTCCGCTTCCGGAGGTCACCTTTCCTTTGACGGCGAGGTTGACATTCATGCCGAGCACGCTGTCGATCACGAGCGAGCGATCGTTCTCGATGTAGACGTTCTCGCCGATCGCGGTCAGGTTTGCGACGGAGATGCGGATCGGGCGCTTCGCCATGCCGACGTCGCCCGAGGTGCGGATCGACAGGCTGTTCGCCGCGATGTCGCGCCCCTTCCCACCGGCCGCGAGGATGTCGCCAAGCGCGTCGATGGATACGCTCTCGGCCCGGATCGGCAGGAAGTTCATGCCGCCGGTGCCCTCGATGTCCACGGTGTCGAGCGTCGGGTCGCCGACGGTCAGCGAGATGGTTCCGTCGACCAGCATTCCGAGCGCGTTCGAATCGCTTCCGATCGAGCCAAGCGCCGCGATCGTCAGGTTGCCACCGGCCTCGATCGAGTCGGTCGCACTCGAGGCGACGGCGAGCGCATGGTACAGTTCCATGTCCCGCACCGCCGCGTCCATCCAGAGGCCGTCGGCGATATCCTGGAGGTCGTCCGCGTGCTGCCTCACGAGCGCGATCTCGGCGTTGATGCCGTCGAGCACGCCCTGCTTGCCGTCAAGCACCAACTGGGCTGTGTCGACCTTGGCCTGCTGCTTTGCGACCTTCAGCGCGAGCGCGTCGATCTGCTTCTGCGTCGCGTTGGGGTCGAGCCTGAGGGCGTCGAGCTGGGTGTTGAGCGAGGCAAGCGAAGCCTGCGCCGCGTCAAGCAACGCCTGCGCCTGTTGGACAGCCCTTACAGCGGCGGCCTTCCCGAGCTCCTCGGGCAATTTTCCGTCGTCGGCCGCGTATGCCTTGACCGCGTCCGCCTCCGCCTGCGCGCGTTGGGCTGCGCTGATCGCCTCGATGGCGGCGTGCGCGGCGTCGTTCACGTCCACGACCTCCTGGCCGTCGTCTTCGTCGGTGATGTGGCCGGGCACGGTCAGCACCGCGTCCGCGCCGGTCGTGATCTTCTTCACAATCAGGTCGCCGGTCAGCTCCGTCACGTACGCGGAGCCCGAAGCGAGCGCGGTCAGCGTGCCGCCCTGCGAGGCGTCGGTTTCGATCAAAATCGGGGATTCGGGGGTTCCGATGTCGCCGCCGAGCGCCTCGAGCTCAATGCTCTGGCCGACTACCTGTTCCTCTCGCCCGAGGCGGTCTCCCGCGACGAGAGAGCCCTGCGCGGTAATCGAAGCGTTGCCGCCCGCGTGCACCGGCCCGATGATGAGATCCGCATCCGGGTCGGAGTTCGAGAGCTCGATGTCGCCGACCGCGTCCAGGTTGATCTGCCCGTTCCTGCTGTCCGCGACCAGCTCGAGGCTGCCGCGGTCGCACAGGTTGATGTCCCCGTCCGCGCGCGCGGTGGTCGTGCCGCCGGCGTCGATCTCGAGGTAGTCATCCTTCGTTCCGATCGAGCCGGTGCCGGAGGTCAGCCGCAGGCTGCCGCCGGCCGCGATGTTGATGAGGGTCTCGGACTCCTCGCGCACGTCGCAGATCGTGCCGGGGACGGACAGCGAGACGTCACCGCCCGCGTCGATGATGCCGAGGCCGAAGTCGCCGGTCGCCTCCGCGAGGTAGACGCCGCCGCCGGCCGAGGCGTCGAGCCGGATCGCCTCCGCCGGGTAGTCGACGCGCAGCCAGTCGTACGAAACCGCGATGTCGGCGACCCACTCGGTGACCGGGTTCCCGAGCGCGTCGAGCACGGGCTTGACGACCTCGTGCATCACGGGGTTCCCGAACAGGTCGAGGATCGGCTGGCCGAGCGCGTCGAGCATCGGCTCGAGCACGGTTTCGGTGACCGGCCGCTCAAACAGCCTGAGCACGTAGTTGCCGTCCGCGTCCTTGACGGGTTCGGTGATGTTCGCGACGAGCGTCGGCCGGTTGACCTGCTGCTCGGTCGTCAGCGCGCGGTCGGCCGAGCCGATTGAGAGCACCGCGAAGAGGTCAATCCGCCGGGCGTGCACGTTCGGCGTGTCGCTCTCAGCGCCCAGGATCGCGCCCGCGCTGGAGGTGATGAACGCATCCCCGCGCTCGGAGTGCACGTCCGCGGCGGTGAAGTCGCCGAGATCCTGGACGATTATGATGTCGCCCTCGTTCCAGATGTGCGCGGCGCCGGTCGATGTGCCGATCGAGAGGTTCAGCGCACGCGCCGGCGGGTCGTCCGGCATGGGATCTCCGTGGCCCGCGTAGTCCGCGATGCCCCACGCGGCCTCGATCAAGGCGAGGATCTCGTCCTGCGTGAGGATCGAGCTCAGCGTGTCCCCGAGGTCGACGACGTCGTCGCCCGCGATTGCGCCCGCGAGCCACGTCTGAGCGACCGCGTCCGTGACCTTTTTGACCGGGAGCCCGGTCTTCGGGTCGAGCTTCGTCGCGGGGAGCACGTTCAGGAGCATCGTGCCGAGCGTCGCGTAGTCCTTTAGGTTGAGCAGCTGGTTGAGCTGCGCGTTTGTGAAGGTTACGCCGTCGACGAGCAGCGCCTTCAGCGTTTTTGTCGTGATCGCCTTGAGTTCCACCTGGCCCGCGAGCGCGTCGGCGGAAATCAGCAGTTCCCACTGCTCGCGCGCCATCGCGGACGCGATCCACT
>JAAYZL010000591.1 GCA_012514855.1 Clostridiales bacterium | reverse complement strand
GACGTGGATACCGACCTCCTTGCACCTGACCCCGAAACTGACGAGAACGGTGATGACCTCAACATTGCCACTAGCGGCTTGCGTACGGATGCGCAATTCGCCGCCCGCGCCGCTGACGTATATGAGGTGTACGCCCGCAAATACAAACGCCGCTTCAAGTGGCTCCGCGCCGATTTATTCCACGCGAGCCTTGCGGAACACTTGCGCCACGATGCCGCCCTTCTGCAGAACGTGCTCCTCGATTGCGGCGACTGGGATTCGACCCGCGACGAGAAGCTCAAGGCGCTACTTTCGCTGGTCAAGCAGCGCCACCCCGACCAGAAAATCCTGATCTTTACCCAGTTCGCGGACACAGTGACTTACCTCGAGGACCGCCTCCGAGCCGCCGGAGTGACCGCGTGCGCCGGAGTCACCGGCGACTCCCACAACCCCACGGACATCGCCTGGCATTTCAGCCCGGTGAGCAACAACAAGCGCATTCCGCCCGAAAAAGAACTGCGCGTCGTGGTGGCCACCGACGTGCTCAGCGAAGGCCAGAACTTGCAGGATTGCTGGATTATCGTCAATTACGACCTCCCTTGGGCGATTATCCGCCTTGTCCAGCGCGCCGGCCGTGTGGACCGTATCGGCCAGAACTCCGACCAGATTCTGTGCTATTCGTTTCTTCCCGCTGACGGCGTCGAGCGCATCATCAACTTGCGCGGCCGCGTCCGTCAGCGCCTGCGCGACAACGCCGAAGTCGTGGGAACCGATGAGGCGTTCTTCGACGACGACCCGGACGATCTTCCGCTGTTCAACCTGTACCACGAAAAGGCCGGTATCCTGGACGGCGACGACGATACTGAGGTGGACCTCGCGTCATACGCCTACCAGATCTGGAAGAACGCGGTCGATGCAGACCCGAGGCTCGAAAAGATTATCCCCGCTCTTCCGAACGTCATCTACTCCACGCGCCCCCATGCGCCGACCAAAGAGCAGCCGGAGGGCGCACTCGTCTACCTCCGCACCGCTGACGCAAACGACGCCCTCGCTTGGGTCGATGCCAACGGCAAGAGCGTGACGGAGTCCCAACTCACCATTCTCAAGGCTGCCGAATGCGCCCCGGACACGCCGGCGCTCGAACGCCACGAGAACCACCACGAGCTCGTGCGAAAGGCCGTCGAAGGCGTAGTCGCGGAGGGACACTTCGTCGGCGGCCAGCTCGGCAGACCCTCCGGCGCCCGCTTCCGCACGTACGAACGCCTGAAGTACTACATCGAACAGATTAAGGACGACCTCTGGGGCCGCTCCGACTTCGGCGAGCAACTCCGCCGGGCGGTGGAGGAGATTTACAAGTATCCTCTGCTCCAGGGGGCTACCGACACGCTGAACCGCCAGCTCAAGAGCGGCATCGATGACCATACCCTCGCCGAATTAGTGGTTATGCTCCGCGCTGAAGGCCGCCTTTGTCGCGTCACTGAAGAGCAGGAATCAGACGAGCCGCAGATCATCTGCTCGCTGGGCTTGCGCAAGCCCGAATGACAGTAGTTAGAGCGATACGGAATGAAAGTCGATTTCGCTAAAGCCAGAAGTTTACTTCGGAAGTTCGACTTCCGCACGCTTTGGATCGAACACCTCGGTTGGGACCACCACACGGGCCAACTCCAGGTGCCGCTTGATGGCACCACTTATGTCTTCGACGCAATCGCCCAGAAGCGCGGCTTTCAGGTCTTCGTCTGCCCGGCCATTCCCGACCGCCCCACGCGCCTCAAACTCGACCGCCAGGTTACCAAATCCGCCCGCGAACACCTGATCGTCTATGCAGACCCCGCCCGGAAGGAGCAGCTTTGGGAGTGGGTCCGCCGCGAGCAGGGCAAGCCCGTGGCTAGTCGGGACTTTCGGTTCCGCTGCAACGGCACCGGCCAGGGGCTGCTCGAGAGACTCGAAGCCCTCGCAATCTCCTTGGCTGAGGAGGAGCAGTTGACGCTGCCCGACCTCACGGGGCGCGTCAAAGCCGCCCTCGACGTGGACAAGATCACGAAGCGCTTCTACGAGCGCTTCAAGGCCGAGCACACTACCTTTCTGAAGTTCATCAAGGGCATCCCCCATGAACCCGATCTGCAGTGGTACACGTCGCTGATGCTCAACCGCCTGATGTTCGTGTACTTCATCCAGAAAAAAGGCTTCCTCGACGGCGACGTGAACTACCTGCGCAACCGCCTCATCCGAATGCGCCAGCAGCACGGCCAAGATACGTTCTACTCGTTCTACCGCTACTTTCTGCTCCGCCTGTTCCACGAGGGGCTCGGCCAGGCCCCAGCGGAGCGCAAGCCCGAACTCGACAAGCTGCTCGGCAAGGTGCCCTTCCTCAACGGCGGTTTCTTCGAAGTCCACGACCTGGAGCGAAGGTACCCCGACATTGAGATTCCCGACGCCGCGTTCGAGAAGCTGTTCGCTTTCTTCGACGCCTACCGCTGGCATTTGGACGAGCGGCCGTTGCGCGCCGACAACGAAATCAACCCCGACGTGGTCGGCTACATCTTCGAGAAGTACGTCAACCAGAAGCAGATGGGCGCCTACTACACCAAGGAGGACATCACCGAGTACATCGGCAAGAACACGATCATCCCCTTCCTGTTCGACGCCGCGGAAAAGAAATGCGCGATCGCCTTCCGGCCCGATTCGACCCTTTGGCGCCTCCTCCAGGAAGACCCTGACCGCTATATCTACGAGGCCGTCCGCCGCGGCGTCATCGACGCCGAGGGGAGCGTCATCCCGCTCCCCGAAGAGATCGCCGCGGGCGTGGGTGACGTTTCCCAGCGCGGCGGGTGGAACCGCCCGG
>JAAYZL010000590.1 GCA_012514855.1 Clostridiales bacterium | reverse complement strand
ATCGCGCAGCCCGGCGGCTCGATCCGCGACGACCACGTGATCGCCGCCTGCGACAAGTACGCGATCGCGATGGCGTTCACCGGCATCCGGCTATTTCACCATTAGAAAAGATCAGAAAACCGAAGGTTTTTCGTGTCGGCGGGCGGAGGTGCGATACCGCACGCCGACGATCGAAAGGAGACGCAGATGAAGTTGATGGTCGTTGGCGGCGGCGGGCGCGAGCACGCGCTGATCCAGATGTTGAAGGAAAACCCCACGGTCGAGACGATCTACGCGCTGCCCGGAAACGGCGGCATCGCGAGGGACGCGATCTGCGTTCCGATCAGGGCGACGGACATCGACGGCATCGTCCGCTTCGCGCAGGAAAACCAAATCGACTTCGCCGTCGTCGCGCCGGACGATCCGCTCGCGCTCGGCGCGGTCGACAGGCTGCACGCGCTCGGCATACCGTGCTTCGGCCCGGAAGCGCGCGCCGCGGAGATCGAGGCGAGCAAGGCGTTTTCGAAGCGGCTGATGCAGAAATACGGCATACCGACCGCGCGGTTCGAGGTGTTCGACGATGCGGGCGAGGCGCTCGGGTATCTCAAAACCGCGGGCGCGCCGGTCGTCGTCAAGGCCGACGGGCTCGCGCTCGGAAAGGGCGTATTGATCTGCTCAACGCGCGCCGGGGCCGAGGACGCCGTCCGGCACATCATGCTCGAGCGCGCGTTCGGCAAGAGCGGCAGCCGCATTGTCATCGAGGAATACCTCGAGGGACCGGAGGTGTCCGTGCTCGCGTTCACCGACGGCGAGGCGGTCGTGCCGATGGTGTCGTCGATGGACCATAAGCGCGCGAACGACAATGATACCGGGCTCAACACCGGCGGCATGGGCGCGGTCGCGCCGAATCCGTACTACACGGACGCAATCGCCGACATCTGCATGCGTGAAATCTATCTGCCGACCGTCCGCGCGATGAACGCCGAGGGACGGCGCTTCAAGGGCTGCCTGTATTTCGGGCTGATGCTGACCGCGAGCGGCCCGAAGGTCATCGAGTACAACTGCCGCTTCGGAGACCCCGAGGCGCAGGCGATGCTGCCGCTTCTCGAGACCGACCTGCTCGACGTCATGCGCGCGGTCGAGGAGGAGCGGCTGTCCGAAATCGATGTTCGGTTCCGCCCCGGCGCGTGCTGCTGCGTCGTGATCGCGTCCGGCGGGTATCCGGAGAAATACGAAGTCGGCAAGGCAATCGATCTCGGCCCCATGCCGGAGGGCGCGCGGGTGTTCCACGCGGGCACGGCACTCGCGCCGGACGGAACTCTCGTGACCGCCGGGGGGCGCGTGCTCTCGGTCGCGGCGGCCGCGGACACATTGCGGGAGGCGGTCGGGCGCGCGTACGCAGCGGCGTACTGCGTGCGCTTCGACGGCATGCACATGCGAAGCGACATCGGCGCGAAGGCGCTGCATGCGGAGGATTGACATGGTCTATCGGCTGTTCGTGGAAAAAAAGCCCGGTTTCGACAACGAGGCGCGGGCGCTCATGGAGGACATCCGCTCGTTTCTGGGCATAACGTCGCTGACGGGCCTTCGCCTGTTCAACCGCTACGACGCGGAGGGCATCGAGCCGGAGCTGTTCGGGCGCGCGAAGGCGACGGTGTTTTCCGAGCCGCAGCTCGACGAGGTCTACGAGGAACTCCCCGCGGGCGGCGATTTCGCGTTCGCGACCGAGTACCTGCCCGGGCAGTTCGACCAGCGCGCGGACTCGGCGGCGCAGTGCATACAGCTGCTCGGCCAATGCGAGCGCCCGGCGGTGCGCACCGCGCTCGTGTACGTGCTCGAGGGCGCGCTCTCGGAGGACGAACTGCGCGCGATCCGCAAATACGTGATCAACCCCGTCGAGCGCAGA
Organism: Clostridiales bacterium; assembly: GCA_012514855.1. The sequence continues at coordinate 1,615 of JAAYZL010000590.1, read as the reverse complement.
GAGGCGTCGCTTTCGCGGTTTGAAACGCTCAAGGCCGACTACGCGCTGCCCGAGACGGTTCCCGCTATCGACGGCTTTCTCAACTTTTCCGCGAACGAACTCTCGGAATTCCGCCGGGAATACGGCCTCGCGATGGACGACGCCGACCTCGCGTTCTGCCAGGATTATTTCCGCTCCGAACGCCGCGACCCGATGCTGACCGAAATCCGGATGATCGACACCTACTGGTCCGACCACTGCCGGCACACGACGTTTCTGACGGAGCTCTCGGACGTACAATTCGACGACCCGGCGGTCGGGAATGCGTACCGGCGCTACCTCGAAATTCGGGCGGAACTCAAGCGCGAGGACAGGCCGGTCACGCTGATGGACCTCGCGACGATCGGCGCGAAGTACCTCAAGGCGACCGGCGCGCTCACAGACCTCGACGAGTCGGACGAGATCAACGCCTGCACGGTCAAAATCGACGTCGAGACGGACGAGGGCGTCGAGCCGTGGCTGCTGCTTTTCAAGAACGAGACGCACAACCACCCGACCGAGATCGAGCCGTTCGGCGGCGCGGCGACGTGTCTGGGCGGCGCGATCCGCGACCCGCTGTCCGGGCGCGGATACGTCTATCAGGCCATGCGCGTGACCGGCGCGGCGGACCCGACGCGGCCCATCGGGGAGACGATTCCCGGAAAGCTGCCGCAGCGGAAATTGACGACGACGGCCGCCGCCGGGTACAGCTCCTACGGAAACCAGATCGGGCTCGCGACCGGGCTCGTCGACGAGATCTACCACCCCGGCTACGCCGCGAAGCGCATGGAGATCGGCGCGGTCGTCGGCGCCGCCCCGGCAAAGAACGTGCGTCGCGACGTGCCCGCACCGGGCGACAAAATCGTGCTGCTCGGCGGGCGCACCGGCCGCGACGGCTGCGGCGGCGCGACGGGCTCGAGCAAGTCGCACACGATTTCGTCTCTCGAGAGCTGCGGGGCCGAGGTGCAGAAGGGAAACGCCCCTGAAGAACGCAAGCTGCAGCGGCTTTTCCGGAATCCCGGGATCGTCAAAAAGATCAAGCGCTGCAACGACTTCGGCGCGGGCGGCGTGTCGGTCGCCATCGGCGAGCTGGCCGACGGGCTTTCCATCGACCTCGACGCGGTGCGACATTCTTTGCCCTGCACCGGCAGAAGCGACGCCATGACCTGCGCGGGCGTGCGCTGCCGTTTTCCGCCGAGCGGCATGAGCAGGTTCAGCGCGCCGTTCGTCGCGTCGAACCGCTCGATCAGCCCGCGCTTCGAACAGATGTTGAGGTCCTCCGCCATCTCGCGCAGCCCTTCCGCAAACGGCGGGTTCTCGTCCGCAAGCACGCCCTGCCGCTCGACAAACGCCGCCGCGCGCTTCGGCGCGCCGTTCGAGTTCAGGAATTCGCGCGACAGGTCGACGATTGTTTCGCCCCGCCAGCGCATCTTCAATCGCTTTTCGTCCGTGACCTCGGCGACGACCGTGGCCTCGAGGTTTTCCTCCCGCGCGAGCGCGAGAAATTGGTCGACGTCCTCCGGCGCGAGCACGACCGCCATGCGCTCCTGCGATTCCGAGATTGCGAGCTCCGTGCCGTCGAGCCCCTCGTACTTCT
>JAAYZL010000589.1 GCA_012514855.1 Clostridiales bacterium | reverse complement strand
TGCAGCGCCTTCGCGCCGATGTCGCTTCGCATGTGCATGCCGTCGAAGTGGACGCGCCTCGCGGCGTCGTACGCGCGCCCGACCGCCTCCCGCAATGTGTCCGCGGTCGCCGAAACGCCGAGCACGCGCCCGCCGGCGGTCACGAAATTCCCGTCCGCGGCGATCGCGGTTCCGCTGTGAAACACATACGCATCCTCCGGCATCGCGCCGAGCTCGATTTTCATGCCGGTCTCGTATTTCTCCGGGTATCCGCCGGACGCGATCACGACGCAGCAGCACGCGCCGGGGCGGAACCGGACGCCGATCTCGCAGAGCCGCTCGTCCTCGACCGCGCGCATGATATCGAGTAAATCGGTCTCAAGCAGCGGCAGCACCGCCTGCGCCTCGGGGTCGCCGAAGCGGCAGTTGTACTCGATGACCTTCGGGCCATTTGCGGTCAGCATCAGCCCGAAGTACAGGCAGCCCTTGAAGCGCCGCCCCTCCTCGTTCATCGCGCGGACGGTCGGAAGAAAAATCTCGCGCATGCAGCGGTCGGCGATTGCCTCCGTGTAATACGGATTCGGCGCGACCGCGCCCATGCCGCCGGTGTTGAGGCCCAAGTCGTTGTCGTTCGCGCGCTTGTGATCCATCGACGACGCCATCGGGACGACGGTCTTTCCGTCGGTGAACGCGAGCACGGAGACCTCAGGGCCCTCGAGGCATTCCTCGATCACGACGCGGTTCCCGCTCTTCCCGAACGCGCGCCCGAGCATGATGTGCTTTACGGCGTCCTCGGCCTCTCCGCGGGTTTCGCAGATCAGCACGCCCTTTCCGAGCGCGAGCCCGTCGGCCTTGACGACGACCGGCGCGTCGGCGGTTTTCAGATACTCAAGCGCGCTGTTCGCGTCGTCGAACACCTCGAACCGCGCGGTCGGGATGCCGTATTTGCGCATCAGGCGCTTGGAAAACGCCTTGCTCGCCTCGATCTCGGCGGCGCGCGCGTCCGGCCCGAAGCACGGGATGCCGAGCGCGTGCAGTCGGTCGACCGCGCCGAGCGCGAGCGGGTCGTCCGGCGCGACGACGGCGAAGTCGATCGCGTTTTCGCCTGCGAAGCGCGCGATGCCGTCGACGTCCGTCGCCCTGATCGGAACGCAAATCGCGTCCCGCGCGATGCCGCCGTTTCCGGGCAGCGCGTAGATCATTTCGACCGTGTTGTTTTTTTTCAACATCTGGATCAGCGCGTGCTCGCGTCCGCCGCCGCCAACGACCATCAATTTCATTTGTGCCTCCTAGTGGTGGAACAGCCGGACGCCGGTGAACGCCATCGCGATTGCGTACTTGTCGCAGGCGGCGATCACGTGGTCGTCGCGGATCGAGCCGCCGGGCTGCGCGATATAGGAAGTGCCGCTCCTGCGCGCGCGCTCGATGTTGTCGCCGAACGGGAAGAACGCGTCGCTCGCGAGCGACACGCCGGAAATGCCGCTCAAAAACGCCTGCTTTTCCTCCGCGGTCAGCGGCTCCGGGGGGATCGCGAAGAGGTCGCCCTCGAGCGCCTCGCCGGAGAGGTAGAGGTCGATCGCGTTGTCGCGCTCGGGGCGGGAGAGCGCCGGGTTGAACCGGAGGGAGAGCACCTTCGGATGTCGGCGCAGCTGCCAGAGGTCGGCCTTGTTGCCGGCGAGCCTCGTGCAGTGGATGCGCGACTGTTGGCCCGCGCCGACGCCGATCGTCTGCCCGTCGAACGCGTAACACACGGAGTTCGACTGCGTGTACTTCGCGGCGATCAGGGCGATCAGCAGGTCGC
>JAAYZL010000588.1 GCA_012514855.1 Clostridiales bacterium | reverse complement strand
TCGCCGGCGTCGCTTTCGACGACCGTTCGAAACATGCGACGCTCGACATAAGCGACATGGTGTTCCGCAAAAAATCGCTGATCACGTCGATCGCCGAGCCCGCGCAGATGTTCCCGCTCGCCGCGAAACTGATCGAAAGCGGGCGCGTCGACGCGGCGCGGATCGTCACGCACCGCCTTTCCATGGACGAGGCGCCGGAAAAGCTCGAAAACTGCTACCGCGAGGGCGCGATCAAGGTTGTTTTGCAGGAGGACGTATGAAAAGCCGGCAGGCCACCCAGAACTGGCTCTACTGCGCGCTGGTCGGCGTGCTGGGACTGTACGCGAGCACCTACGACGCGCTGGTCGACAGCATGACCGCGCGCTTTCTGCTGGACACGCGGATGATCGGCATTCTGATTTCGGTCTACGCGGCGGGCTCGCTGACGAGCGTGCTGCTCTCCGGCATGCTGTCCGACTCGCTGGGCAAGCGCCGCGTCGTGCTGTTCGGCGGCGCCATGCTGACGCTCGGCGTCTCGCTCGCGGCGACGGCGGGGAGCGTGCCGCTCCTGATGGCCGGGTTGTTTCTGACCGGCATGGGGTTCGGCCCGTGCGAGTCGATCGGCAGCGCGCTCCTGACCGACGAAAACCCCGGCGGCGAGACCCGCTGGATGAACATCTCGCAGATATTCTTCGGCGTCGGCGCGATCGCCGCGCCGGTCGCGGCGGTGTGGTACGCGTCTCTGCCCGGAAGGAGCTACTCGAGCGCGCTGTTCGTGTGCGCCGGCGCGGTGTTTCTGTGCTGGCTTTTGATCCTCTCGACCTCGAAGGGAAGGCTCTCGAAGCCCGAGGGCGCGAAGCGGGAGCTGAACCTGTTCGGCGTGTTGAAAAACCGCGAGTTTCTGCTGTACGCGATGATGGTGTGCATCTACCTGTGCTACGAGGCGCTCGCGCCCGCGTACTTCAAGCAGCTCTTCCTGCTGCGCGGCGCGACCGAGCGGACCGCGAGCCTCGCGATCTCGATCTTCTGGGCGGCGATGATCGTGTTCCGGTTCGTCGGCGTGTTCATGGACGGCAAGGAGCTCTTCTGCATCCGCTGGTTCACGCCGATGGTCATACTGGGCGTCGCGGTGCTCCTGCTCGCGAAGTCGGATGGCGTCAGGCTAATCGGCGCGGTGCTGTTCGGCTTCGGCTGCGGCCCGGTGTGGCCGATGCTCTACGTGCTCGCCGCGCGGCTGTTCCCCGACAGGAGCGGCGCCGCGTTCGCGATGATGATGCTGTTCACGATGGCCGGGAAGACCATTTCCCCGGCGCTTTTCGGAACCCTGGTCAACAGCGTGCCGGCGACGATCGGCCTGTGCGCCGCGCTCGCGGCAATTCTGATCGGGTGCGCGTGGTACGCGACGAAGAAGTACGACATCCCCAGAGCGAAAGGGTTGCCCGCCCGCTGACCGAACGCCCATCCCGCCCGGCGCCCGGGCGGGTCAGCGTGTCGACAAAGTCGCCACGCTATCCGGGAAATGCAGGATTGCATTTCCCGGAATTCAGGATTTCCTGTGGCGTTGCGCGCCACGGCCGGAAATCCTGCAAGGAAGCGCGGACATGCCGCGC
>JAAYZL010000105.1 GCA_012514855.1 Clostridiales bacterium | reverse complement strand
TAATCTCCTTCTCGCCCTCCATGTCGTAGGGGTCGTTCATGAACGCCTGCGTCAGGCACTGGGTGACAAAGTAATTGCCCATCTCCGGCTGGCATTTCACGCCCATGAAGTCGATCTCCTTCTCCCGGCACATGTCCTTCGTGGCGAGATAGCAGGCGATCTGGAACCGGAGCTTCTCCGGCGTCAGCCCGGCGCCGTCGTAGCGGATTTCGCCGATATTCTCGGTGAGGTAGTCAAACGCGCGCTCGATCCGATCCCTGTCGACGAGTTCGGCGTTTCGCAGTATCTCCATCTCGTCGATGTGCTCGCAGTCCACGCCGAACTTCTGCATCCAGACGGCCTGCTCGGCGACGCCCGTGTACATACCCATGCTGCGCCCGCCGAACATTCCGTAGACGCAGCCCCTGAGCCGGTTGGTCACGCAGGCCGCGCGCGCGAAGGATAGTATGCGCCCATAGACCTCCGGCTCCTTCACGTCCCCCCACACGCGGTAGTTCCTGCGCCCGAGTTGATCGAGCGAGCCCGCCGACGCCATCATGCCGACCAGCCCGGCATGCTCCGGGTGGAGGTTCGAGAGCATCAGGATCGGCCTGTCGACGTTGCGCGCGAGGATCACCGCGAGGTTCGGATACACCCAGATGGTGAAGTTCATGATCAGGCCGTCGATGCCCGCCGCGTTCAGCTTTTCGGCGGCGGCGACCGCCTCTCGCGCCGTATGTACGATGACGTCCGCCGTCACGAGCTCAAAATCGCCCTTTTCGCGGATCGCCGCGACGACGTAGTCCTCAAATTGCCGGTTGACGCCCATCAACTCGCGGTGCGGCTTCTCGCGGTTGTCGGATATGGTCACAAAACCGATGCGGGGTTTTCTGTACATAGCTGCCACCTCCATGTTACTTCGTCAGGGAAAGGGAACGCTTCAATGAGTCGGTCAACATCGCCAGGTAGATCACGACGCCGCGCACCACGGGATACGCATAGGCGTTTGCGCCCAAAAGTCCGAGCCCGTTTTCGATGGAGTTCAGGAAGACGACGCCGACGAGCGTGCCCGGCACGATGGTTCCGAAGCCTCCCTTCAGGCTCGTTCCGCCGAGCACGCAGGCGGTGATCGCCAGAAACTCCAGGCCGTTGCAGATGTTCGCCGGATGCACCATGCCCACGTTTGTCGCCGAGAAGATGCCCGCGAGCCCGCCGAACGCGCCGCTCAACATGTAGCACGCCGCGGACGTCCACCGGACGTTCACCCCGATCTTTTCGGCGGCCTTGCGATTGCAGCCGATCGCCTGCACGCGCCGCCCGAATGCCGAATACCGGTAGACGAGCACCATCATAGCCGCCAGGAGCACGCTGAACACCAGGAGTGGCGAGAGTCCGAAAAATGCGCCCTTGAGCGCCGCGTTGACCTCCTTAACCTGACTGGTCATCAAAATCTGCGCGCCGTTTGTGAAGATGAACACAAATCCCCTGAGGAATATCTGCATGCCCATCGTGACCAGGAACGAGTTGATCTTCGCCCCGACGATCAGTGCCGCGTTGACGCCGCCGATGAGGGCGCCGAGCAAGACCGCGAGCACCGTCACCGCAAAGACGTTCATGCCCGTGCGGGTCAGCATGAGAATCCAGATCGCGGCGCAGACACCCCCGATCGTGCCGACCGACAGGTCGATCTCGGCGATCAGGAGCACAAACGTCATGCCGACCGCGGCGGTCAAAAGGCTCGCCGAGTTCGTCAGAAGCGAGCGGATGTTCTGCGCGGACAGAAAAAGCGGGGTCAGCGACGCGTAGGTGACGACCAGGCCGAGGATCAGCATGTACAGCGCGTAGCGGACCAAAAACCGCGCGAGCTTTTCCCTGCGGCTTGCACGAAGCTCCATGAATACCCGCCTCCTCTCCTACACGCAGTGGGACATCAGCACTTCCTTGTCGATGCTCCCCTTGTCGACCTCGGCGACGATCCTGCCGCGGTTCAAGACGAGCACGCGGTCGCTCATCGCGGAAATCTCCTCGATTTCCGAGGAAATCAGCAGGCACGCCGTCCCCTCCCGGGCGAGATTCTGCACCATGCGGTGAATCTCCGCCTTTGCGCCCACGTCCACGCCGCGGGTCGGCTCGTCCAGCAGGAAGATCTTCGGCCGCCGGAGAAGCCACTTGGCCATGATCGCCTTCTGCTGGTTGCCTCCGGACAGCGACTCGATGCGCGTGTGGATGCTGGGCGTCTTGACGTTGAGCCTGCGGATGTACTCCTCGGCGTCCCGCTGCTGCCTCTTGAAGTCCAGAAACGGGCTCCTGCGCTTGCGGTAGCGCTTGAGGCTCGGGCCGACGACGTTTCTCCAGACCGGCCACGGCAGGAACAGGCCGTCGTCGTGCCGCGCCTCGGTGACGTACCCGCAGCATTCGCGCAGGTTCCTGGGGTTGATCTTGCGAAGCCCGGCCCCGTCGGCGTCGACCCACAGCTCCCCGCGCTCCAGCTTGTCCAGCCCGTAGAGCGCGCGCACCAGCTCGGTTCGCCCGGAGCCCATCAGCCCCCACAGCCCGACGATTTCGCCCCCGTGCAGCTCGAAGCTCACGTCATTGGGCGCGCGGCCGGCGGTGATGCGCTCGGCCCTGAAGACGACCGGGGTGCCCTTCTTGTCGCGCGGGTCGTCGAGCTTGGCGACCTCGCCGCCGATCATGTTGACGAGTATCTCCCTGCGGCTGGTCTCCCTCGCGTCCTTCGAGATGACCACCTTCCCGTCGCGAAGCACGATGATCCTGTCGGAAATCTCCTCGACCTCGTCGAGAAAATGCGAGATGAAGAAGATCACGGCGCCCTGCTCCCGGAGCTGGCGGATCACCGAGAACAGCCGCTGCTTTTCCGCGGTTGTAAACGAGGCCGTCGGCTCGTCAAACAGCAGTATTCTTCCGCCCGAGGAGAGCGCCCGCGCGATCTCGACCATCT
>JAAYZL010000587.1 GCA_012514855.1 Clostridiales bacterium | reverse complement strand
TTTCTTGCCTTCCTCTTCCTCGCCCTTATTGTTGATGCTCTTGCTTATGTTAACAGACCCTAGGTAATCAATGATTTAATGATGGGCAGTAATGTGGTACAATAGAGAATAAAGCGATTGGTGAACGGAATGGACAAGCAGCAGAGCATGGCGGATATACGGATACGATGTCGTTCAAATGGCAAGGAGCATGGGTACGAACGTCAATTGATATTGGGGGAGCTGATGATGGCGGTAGTTTGGAGCGGAGCAGGAGGGATTCGAACCGTGTCCACGTTACAGGATTCTTGGATCAGCCGATATTCAGTGATCTCGAATTTTTGAAGAAACTCCGGCAGGCAGCTGCTTCGCACGGTGATATACAGTTCCTTTTCCGCGCGCAGCAACTGCGGCAGAACGCCCGCAAACCCCTGCCCCTGTAATTCCAGCGGGCCGACTTCGTCGAGAAACAGTGCGCCGACCGCAGGGTTAAAACACAACCGCTCCAGCGTCCGTATACCGAATCGCAACCCTTCCGCCGAAAAGACGAACCGATCAAGCCGACAGGCCTGCGCGAACTGTCCCAGATACGCCTCCTCGCACAGCGCGAGCGTCCGCGCCTCCCCGCTTTTCAGGCGCACCAACCGGTAGCCCAGGAAGCGTCCGCCGTCGAATATCTTCTCGCTGAGTATGACGTCGGCCGCAATCGTCCGGCGGAACAGCGCTCGCATGCGGGTGGTCTTTCCACTGTTCACCTCCCCCGTCACGATATTTACCGTCGGAATCATAAAATCACCTGCAGTCCTATCGCGGTGAACAGCGCCGTCGTTGCAGCTACGGGCCCGATCTTCCACCGCTTATGAAAGGCGAGCTTCGGCGCAAGCGCCAACCCCGCATAGATAATCAGACTGTTGATAAAGCTCTCCAGCAGCACGAAGCGAAGCAGGGTTGACGCTCCGCTCGTCACGAGCGCGGCGGGAAGCCCGTAGAGCGAAATCACAAAGAGGTACAATGCAAACAGCGCCCGCCACAAAACGCCCATGACCAGCACCCGCGCATAGTCCGCCGCGCGCCCGGGCGAGCGAAACAGCGCGTAGACCCCGGAGACGGCAAGTCCTTCCATCAAAATGGACAGAGCGGGGTTGACAACGCGTATCACCACGTGCCCCGGCAGCAGGAAATCCACCAGCTTGATCGCCGCGGAAATCGCAGCGATATAGGAGGGCGCAATCGCCTTTCCGGTACTTTTGTACCCTCGGTACATGCAGAAGAACCCGATTGGGAACATCAGCGCCCCGGGCAATCCCGGCAGCGCCACCGACGCGAGGTGCAGTATGTAGCCGATGCTGGCTTCACAGATCCCCCAGACGGCGCCCCAGAACAGGATCGGCAGAAAATTCCGTTTCATATACGCATCTCCTCCTTCAGATATTCCTTCAAAAGCCGAAGCGCGACGGTGCGGCGGTACTCTTGGCTGGAGCGGACGTCGTCGATCGGGTGAAGCAGCGCGTCGTATCGGTCGATGATTTGCTGAATTTGCCGTGCGCCGGCCAGAATTGCCTGTTCCGCCGCTCGATTCCTGACCACCGTCGGAGCGACCGCGCCGAACGCGATGCGCACGTCCCGCAAACGCCCCGCCGCGCGATCCGCGACGGCATAAAAGGAAATCTTGGCAAGGCTGTTCGCGCGGCGCATGCCGACCTTGCGATACGCGCAGCGCCAGTTTCCCCGCAGCGAAATCCGGATCTCCGTTAGAAGCTGTTCCTCGCCGAGCCGCGTCCTGCCCGGCCCGAGGATAAAATCCCCTACTGCCACCCTCTCCTCGCCCGTCTCGGTTCGCAGGCACAGCACCGCATCCAGCGCGTAGAGCATGGGCAGCGCGTCTCCCGCCGGAGAGGCGTTGCACAGGTTGCCGCCGATGGTGGCCATGTTGCGGATGGCGGGGGACGCCATTTGAGCGAGCGGAGGCTTCATGCAGCCCGGAAGCAGCGGGCTTTCCAGCAGTTCGAACAGCGTGCAGGCGGCCCCGATGCGAAGCTCGTCTTCGCGCAGAACAATCTGCCGCAGTTCTTTCAACTGACCCACGTATAAGACGGGGCGCTCTTCCCGCGGAAACCGCCCCCACTTAATCATAGAGTCGGTTCCGCCCGCCAGCACAAGGGCGCGCTCGGAGGCCCGGATGTGCAGGGCTTCCTCCAGATTCACAGGTCGGAAGGCGTCGACCATAGATCCGCTCCCTCCTTCGCCGCCCCGGCGACCGCCGCGACAATCGCCGCATAGCCGGTGCATCGGCACAGGTTGCCGGACAGTCCCGCGCGAATCTCGTCCTCCGTGGGATTCGGATTGCGCGAGAGCAGCGCTTCCGCCGCCAGCACCATGCCCGGCGTGCAGAAGCCGCATTGCACCGCGCCGGTCTCCGCAAAGAAACGGCTGAGCAGTTGAAAGCGCGGCGTCCCGCGGAATCCCTCGATGGTAACGACGCGCCTGCCCTCCAAGGCGACCATGGGCACCAGGCAGCTGTTGACGAGCCGACCGTCGAGCAGCACCGCGCACGCGCCGCATTCGCCCTGTCCGCAGCCCTCCTTCGCGCCGGTCAGCGCAAAGTCCTCCCGCAGCGCGTCCAGCAGGCGTCGGAGCGGGTCAACCTGCAGCCGCACAGGTACTCCGTTCAAGGAGAAAGATACCGTTTCATACTATTCTAAAACATTAAAGCATCCATGAACCAAGTTCTGTGGGTAATAGAAGCAATGCGAGCGACGTTGTTCATGAGGGATCGGACGCAGTCACAGAGGCGGTCGACGACTTTTTCCAGCG
>JAAYZL010000586.1 GCA_012514855.1 Clostridiales bacterium | reverse complement strand
GGGAAAACGAATCTTTGGAGAGCGCATTGAGGCGCTTTAAGCGCAAGACCGCGCGTGATGGCATTCTCGCCGAGGCGCGCAAGCGCGAGCATTATGAGAAGCCCAGCGTCAAGCGCAAGAAGAAGGCAGAGGCAGCCCGCAAGCGCAAGTATTAGTGCCAATGAAAGCCCCTTTGCCCTTGGCGAAGGGGCGGTTTTCACAGTACAAAAGCCACTCATCATCCGCATTCGCCCAGCATACAATAATCCCGTATTCTCGCGTTGGAGACCATGATGCAATATACGATGCTTCTGTGGCCGCATGCGAACGCGCGCTACCAGAATGAGACCTTTAGGCTTGCCCGTGCGGAATTGCAGCTGATGCTCGAGCGCTCCGGGCTGCGTTTCGAGATCGATCCGGAGCCGGGCGGGATGCTTCCGTCGATCCGGTTTTCCGCAGAGCGCGCGCTGTCCGACGGCGAAAAGCGGCTTTTCTCCGGCCTGTCGCTGCTCTACGGGCTGTTTGAGGAAGTGCCGGACGGCGCGCTCTCGCCGGTTCTCGGGCGCGCGAAGCCGAAATTCGGAAGCGATCTTCCGGGTATACTCAAGTACAAGGGAAAGACGAACGAGCTGTTTACCGAGCTCCTCGTAAACCTCGCCTATTTCTCGGGGGACATGCCTCAGAGCCCGCGGGTGCTCGATCCGATGTGCGGCAAGGGCACGACGCTGTTCGTCGCGGCGAACCGCGGCTGGAGTGCCTCCGGCGCGGACGTCGACCGCGCGGATCTGCGCGAGGCCGAGAATTTCTTCAAGCGGTATCTCGAGTATCACCGCATAAAGCACAGGGTTGCGCGCGGGTCGATGACGCTGCCGGGCAAAAAGTCCGCCCCCTACGCGGAGTTTCAGCTCGATCGGCAGTCGCTTCGGTTCGCGGAGCTCGATGCCGCGCGCGTCCACGAGGCGTTCGGGCGAAAGGCGTTCGACCTGATCGCGGCCGACCTTCCCTACGGCGTGCAGCACGCGCAGGGCGAGGCGCCCGGAAAGCTGCTCGAGCGCGCGCTCCCCGGCTGGCTTCAGGCGCTTGGGGTCGGCGGCGCGGCGGCGGTTTCGTTCAACGCGCAGACGCTCCCGGCCGCGCGCGTGCGCACATTGTTTCAGCAGGCAGGGTTTCAGGTCATGGAGGGCGGTCCGTACGACGCGCTCTCGCACTGGGTCGAGCAAGCCGTCACGCGCGACATCGTCGTCGGCGTGCGCAAATAGTCCCCGATTTCTCCCCGCAAAACCCCACCGGGACGGCGGGTTTCCCGCCCCGCGCATCTTCGATCGCACATTGCGTCCCATTGCTGCGCTTCTCTCATCTTAAGGAGGTCATGTCTTGGATTATCGAACGCTTCACATGAAAACGGTGGTGGACCTTCGCAGGGTTGCGAAGGACCTGGGACTCAAGGTTCCCTCCGGCACGCCCAAAAACAGATTGATCGAGATGGTGCTCGAAGGGCAGCAGCCCCCGGCAGCGCCGGTTGCATCGGCAGCGCCGGCAGCGCCGGTCGC
>JAAYZL010000585.1 GCA_012514855.1 Clostridiales bacterium | reverse complement strand
GGTCTGCGCGTCGGCGGAGCAGCAGGAACCCGAAATGGTGATCCGCCTGGGGCACGGCTCCGCGGAATTCGCGGATCACCCCATGACCATCGGCGCCTATGCCATCAAGAACTATGTGGAGGAAAAGACCGGCGGCCGCATCCGGGTGGAGGTCTATCCCGCCGGCCAACTCGGCGACACCAAGAGCCTGTTTGAGATGGTGCAGATGGGCATGCTCGACATGACCCTTGTGCCCGTGCCGATGATGGGCGCGTTCACAGACGCGCTGGTGGGCATGGACATGCCCTACCTCTTCCGGGGCGACTACGAATTGATCCACAGGGCACTGACCGGCGCGCCCGGCGATGAACTGCTGGCCAACGTCGAGGCCGACACGGGCGTCAAGGCGATGGGCTTCCTGTTCCACTGCTGGAGGCACTTCTTCACCAACAAGCAGATCACCTCGCTGGAGGACTGCAAGGGCATGAAGCTGCGCGTGATGGAGACCAGCATCCAGCAGGCCATCTTCCAGTCCATGGGCTTCTCCCCCACCGCGATCGCCCTGCCCGACCTGTACCAGTCCATCCAGCAGGGCACCGTGGACGGCGCGACCTTCGACTTCATCGGCGGCGTGTCCGAGAATTACTACGAGGTCTGTAAGTACGTAACGAAGTCCGGCCACATCGCCTTCAGCATGATCACCACCATGTCCGCGCCCACGTTCGACAAGCTCTCCGAGGAGGATCGGCAGATCTTCCAGGAGGCCGCCGCGGCCGCCGAGGAGGCGACCTACAACGCGGTTCTCGAACTCGAGCCCGTCTACGAGCAGAAGCTGGCGGAGCTCGGCGTCGAGGTCATCGAGATCGACCTCGAACCCTTCTATGCGGCGAGCCAGTCCGTCATCGACCGATTCTGCGCCGAGTCTCCGCGCGTGAAGAACTTCGTCGACGCCGTCGAGGCGCTGCGCGCGCAGTAATCCTCCGGCAAGCGGCCATGCCTCCTCCTGCCGAGTCTCTCGGCAGGAGGGCATTCGCCGCGAACGGCGGTGCATCCTGTGCAAAAGGAAAGCGAGGTCGAGGCAATGAAACAAATGATACGGATCGATGAGATGCTGTCAAGGGTCGTCAGGGTCATCGTTGGCGCGCTGCTGTTCATTATCATGGTCGTCCTGTTTATCAGCGTCATCGCCCGGTACTTTTTAAACAGCCCCATCATCTGGGCGGACGAGCTTGTTACCTATCTTCTGATTTGCATGACGTTCCTGGGCGGCTATATCGCGCTGCGCTCCGACAGGCTGGTGCGCGTGACGTTTGTGCTGTCGCTCTTTCCCGGGAAGGCCCGGCGCGCCGTCCACCTGTTCTCCCAGGTCGTCATCTGCGCGTTTTTGACGATCATCGGGGTCTTTTCGGTCAGGATGCTCTCCTCGCCCGTCGCGCTCTCGCAGAGGACGGTCGCGCTGAGGATGCCGATGATCATTTTCTACGCGCTGATTCCGGTCATGATCGCCATGATGCTGCTTCGCATGGCAATCAACATCCGCAACGACTTCCGTTCCGAGCAGCCGAAAAAGGAGGAGTCGGTATGATCGCCGTCGCCGTATTTATCATCGCGCTGGCCATCGGCATCCCGATCGCGTGGATGCTGGGCATGTGCGGAATGAGCTATATCTTCTCCATCGATCCCGCACTTTTGCAGGTAATCCCGCAAAAGATGATGTCCGGCGCGGCGAATTACTCGCTTTTATGCATCCCGCTGTTCATCCTCGCGGGAGAACTGATGGCGCTTTCGGGGGACGTCGACCGGCTCTGGAAATTTGCGCGGTGCATCGTCGGGCACATCAAGGGCGGCCTGTGCTATGTGACGGTGTTGGTCGGCACGATGCTGGGCGCGTCCCTGGGCTCCGCCATCGCCGAGGCGGCGCTGCTGGGCGGCACGGTCTATCCGAAGCTGCGTGAGGACGGATATGACGAGGACTTTTCCTCGTCGCTGATCGCGGCGGTATCCGTCATCGGCCCGATCATCCCCCCGGGAATGACGTTTGTCATCTACGGAGTGGTCGCCAACGTCTCCATCCAGAAGCTGTTTGTCGCGGGCATCATGCCGGGCATCTACATGGCGCTTGCGCTGTCGTCGGCCATCTTCCTGCTGGGCCTGAGGCGGGACTGGAAGTGCAACCGGCGCGCGAAAATGCGCGAGACGCTGGTCGCGCTGAAAGAAGCGTCGTTTTCGATTCTGGTGCCGGCCGCGGCGCTGTTCGCGCTGGCCTCGGGCATCGCGACCCCTACGGAGTCCGCGTCGGTTCTCTCGACGTTGATTTTGGCCGTGGGCATGTTTGTCTACCGCCAGATCAAGGTCAAGGATCTGATTCCGCTGTTCTCCAAGGCGGCGGTCACGGCAATCTCGATTCTTCTGATCTCCAACATGGCCAATATCTTCGGCTATGCGCTGGCCTACGACCAGATTCCGCAGAAGATCGCCGGCTTCGTCGTGTCGGTTTCCAGCAACAAGTACGTCATCCTGCTGATGATCAACCTGCTCTTCCTGTTCGTCGGAATGATCATGGAGCCCATGCCGGCGATCTACATACTCGTGCCGGTGCTTTTGCCGATCATCAGGCAGTTTGGCTTCGACCCGATCCACATCGGCCTTGTAATCTGCGTCAACATGGCCACCGGCCTGATTACGCCCCCGGTAGGCTCGGCGCTCTATACGGCAGCAATGGCGACGAACGTCTCGGCGGACCGCATGGTCAGGTCCATCTGGCCCTGGGTGGGCGTTCTGGTGGTCGTATTGTTTTTCGTCACCTACGTGCCCTCGTCGTTTATGTGGCTGGTCAACCTGCTCAACTGATTCAGATAGGAGGTCTTCCATGAAGGCAATCGTTTACGAACAGGCGGGCAAGGGTGCGCTGTGCGAGGTGCCCGATCCGCGCTGTGGCGACGACGACATCATCATCAAGGTGGTCGCCTGCGGCATCTGCAAGGGCGCGGAGCTCGGCCACAGCCGCACGGGCACGGCGTTTTCGCGCTATCCCACCATTCCGGGACACGAATTCGCGGGCTATGTGCACGAGATCGGTAAAAACGTGCGGGGCTTCAAAGTCGGTGACCGCGTGACCGCCGACAACGCGGTTCCCTGCGGGGACTGCTATTACTGCCGGAAGAATCGGCCCCTACTCTGCCGGAACTTCGGGTATCTTGGGCACAACATTCCGGGCGGCTTCGCCGAATACGTGCTGGTTGACTACCGCAAGGCGCTTCTGCTGCCGGAAAACGTGAGCTTTGAGCAGGGCGCGATTGTGGAGACGGTAGCCTGCTGCGTCAACTGCGTGGACAAGCTCTCTCCCGCGCTCGGCGAGGACATCGCGGTGCTCGGCGCGGGCCCAAGCGGCATCATTCTCGCGCAACTCATCCACCATTCGAGCGCGCTGAGCGTCACGGCAATCGCCTCCACGCAGGCGAAGCTCGATCTCCTCGAAGAGCGCGGCATCCGCACGCTTTTTCTCGACCGCGCGGATCACGAAAAGCACGTTCACGAGCTTTGGCGCCGCTTCCCGGAGGGCCTGGACGCCTTTGTCGACACCACGGCCAGCCCGCAGCTGGTTTCGGAGAGCCTTTCGCTGCTCAAAAAGGGCGGGCGCGCGGTGCAGTACGGCGTCTTTGGCAAGGATTCGCGCATGGACCTGGACGCCAGATTGTTCTTTACCCGCCAGCTCTCCTATACCGCCAGCGGCGCGCAGACGCATTGCTTCGGCCGCGCGATCGACTACATCTCCAGCGGCAAGGTGGACGTGGACTGTCTGATCACCGCCGAATACCCAATGGAGCGGTATTTCGAGGCGCTCGAGCGCGTGGCGACGGACCGGCAGGTCCTGAAGATTCTCATTCGCCCCTGAACGACGATCCGGAGGAACGGCCCATGCGCCTTGCATACAACCAGGCAACCTGCAGGAAAAAATCGTCCCTTGAAGGGGACCTAGAGCTGTGCGAGCGGCACGGAATCCCGGAGATCGAGCTGCGGTTCGACATGCTGGAACAATACCTGCAAAGCCACACCGAGCGCGAACTGGCGGCGCTGTTCCTGAAAAGTCCCGTGAAGCCGATCACGCTCAACGCGATCTTCGACATCAACGACCGAAGTGTCTCGCAGTGGGCTGAAATCGAGGCCAAATTCCGCTTCGCCTGCAGGATCGGCGAGCTCCTGGATGTGCATTGCGTGATCGCGCTTCCGTCCCCGCTCGAGGGCGGCCTACCCCCCGCGCGGGAAAAGATCGCGGAGGATTGCGTCCGCAGCCTCGCGAGGCTCGCCGCGCTCGGAAGGCCGCACGGCATGAGGATCGCCTTCGAGCCGGTGGGCACCCGCTGCGTGGGCGGCATCCGGGACGCGTGGGAAATCGTGCGCGCGGCGAACGACCCGGATATTGGGCTCGCGGTGGACGCATACAACCTCTATCAGCATCGCGGACTGAAAGATATCGCGGATATCTCGCTTGTCAACCCCGGAAAAATCTTTATTGTGCATTTGGACGACGCCGACAAAGGCCTCCCCTACGACCGCCTGGGCACGTTTGACCGCGTGCTCCCCGGCGACGGAGCCATCGACCTGCCGGCGTTTGTGCGGGCGGTGGACGCCACCGGATATGCGGGCGCATACTCCATCGAAATCCTCAACCAAGGATACTGGGAGCGTGAGCCGGAGTCGCTGTTTGCCGAAGCCTGCGAAAAAACCAGAAGGCTGCTCGCCCTCTGCGAAAGGAAGAACCCCTCATGTTGACTCAGGCCGCAGTGGTGCGCCGGGAGGGCGCGCCCTTCACCATCGAAGAGATCGAGCTGGCGGAACCCCGCGAGGGGGAGATGCGGGTGCGCATCGTCGCGTGCGGAGTGTGCCACACCGACGAAAAGGTGCGCATCGGCTACTTCACGCCCCTTCCTGCCGTGCTTGGGCACGAGGGAGCGGGTATCGTCGAGAAGCTCGGACCGGGCGTGGAGGGCTTTTCGGAAGGCGACCACGTTGTGCTCTCCTATCCGGCCTGCGGCACGTGCGATAACTGCCGGCGCGGGAAGCCGTTCTACTGCTATTCCAGTACGCGGCTCAGCTTCGGCGGAAGGTTTCAGGACGGCCACACGCCGCTTTCAAAGGACGGCGAGCCCATCAACTGCTTCTTTGGCCAGTCCTCCTTCGCGACGCATGCGGTGGTGCCCGTGTTCAACGCCGTCAGGGTAGACCCCGACATAGACCTTCGGCTGCTGGCGCCGCTCGGCTGCGGCATACAGACCGGCGCGGGCGCGATCGTCAACGCGCTCAGGCCCGGCGCGGGCGATTCGGTGGCCATCTTCGGCACCGGAACCGTCGGACTAAGTGCGATCATGGCCGCCTCCATCGCCGGATGCGGCAAGATCATCGCCGTGGACATCCTGGAAAGCCGCCTTCAGATCGCGCGCGAATACGGCGCTACGGAGGTGATCAACAGCGCAGCGGAAAGTGACGTCCCCGCGTGCGTGCGCGAGCTGACAGGCGGCAACGGGGCCGACTTCGCCCTCGATACGACGGGTGTCGAAATCTGCACGCTCAACGCACTCAAGAGCATGCACACCGGCGCCAGGGGCGCTTGCGTGGCCGCGAGCAGGAGGATCACGCTC
>JAAYZL010000584.1 GCA_012514855.1 Clostridiales bacterium | reverse complement strand
GCTCGAGGTACTCCGAAAGCCGGGCCAGCGGGAACGAGATGATGTAGTAGAGAGCCGCGACGATCCCGAAGACGAGGAACGGCAGGAGCGTCTTCTGCGCGACGATCTGCCCGGCCTTCGTCAGATCCATCAGGCTCACGAGCGAGACGAGCGACGAGCACTGCAATTGCGAGATGTACAGCGTGATCGCCTGCGGAATGAGCAGCCGAAACGCCTGCATCGCGATGACGCGGATATAGACGGACACCTTGTTGTGCCCGAGCGCGTAGCCCGCCTCCCACTGGGCCCTCGGGATCGACTGGATCGAGCTCTGCACGAGCACCGCGAAGAACGCGGCGGTGTTTAAGGACAGCGTCAGGATCGCCGCGGTGTAGGCGTCAAAGCGTATGCCGACCGACGGAAGCCCGTAGTAGACGAGGAAAAGCTGCACGATGAGCGGCGAGTTCCGGAGCGGCTCCATGATGATCAGCGGCAGCGACGCGAGCCCCCGGTTTTTCGCGCAGCGGATCAGCCCCAATATCAGCCCGAGCGCGGTTCCAATTGCGAGCGACAGAAGCGTCACGCGTATGGTCAGGAGCGTCGCGTTCAGGATCATCCGCATGTCGCTCCACTTGAACAGCGCGTAGGCCGAATAATCGAATACGTTCATTCCACTCCCCCCTTACAGATTGATGTGGATCCTCCGGTCGATCGCCTTGGCGACGAACGACACGAAATACGTAAACGCGCAGTAGCTGACCAGCAGGATCAGGTATATCTCGAACGGACGGTTGCTGCGCGCGGAAACCGTCTTCGCAACGCCCATGATCTCCATCAAGGTGATGCCGTAGGTCACCGAGGAGGTCAGGACGAGGTTGACAAAGTTGCTCGTCAGGGGCTTGAACGAAAGCCGGAGGGCGATGGGCATGACGACATACAAAAACGTCTGGAACTTCGAATAGCCCAGCGCCGTCGAGGTCTCATAGTAGCCGGTCTTGACCGCCATCAGGCCGGAGCGGATGACCTCGCAGTTGGGCGCGCTCGAGTTGATGCCGAGCGCGACGATGCCCACCACCAGCGGGTCGACGTAGATTCCCAGTTGCGGAAGGCCGTAGTAAAAGAAGAAGAGCTGTACGAGAAACGGCGTGTTGCGCAGCACGTCCACCCAGACAATGGCAATGCCTCTCGCGAGTTTGCTCTTGGATTGCTTCATGATCGCGAGAATCGCCCCGAGGAAGAAGCCGATGACGAGCGAGCCCACGCACACCTTCAGCGTGATCGAGACGCCGCCTAAGAACATGTCCGTATACTTCTCAAGCACCCGGAAGTTCATCGTGTAGCCTGACATACCATCCCTCACAATCCGCTTGAAATGGAAGCGCCCGGCCGGCGATGAGACGCACCGACCGAGCGCATTTCGGATTCCGGAGGCGCCTTACCAGAGGTACTGCATGCCGCTCGGATAGGTCCCCCACCACTTGTAGTAGGTCTCGGCCTGCCAGCCGGAGCTGATCTGCCAGGAGACGAACATGTCGAGCCAGCGAACCCACTCGATGTCCCCCTTGCGGGCGCCCAGGCAGATCGGGTCGGAGGTGTAGAGCTTGGCCTGCGCGACGAGCGCGCCGTTGCTGTTGCCGGCGGCGTAGTCGATCAGTGTGGAGTCCTCAAAGATGGCGTCGACGCGGCCCTGCTGCAGAAGCAACTGCTGGTCGGTGAAGACATCCGTGTAGGTGATGTTCGCGTTGGGGGCGAACTTCAGAACCAGCTCCTCGCCGGTCGTGCCGCGGCCGACGGCGACCTTCGCCTCGGGCGTGTTCAGCTCATCGATCAGGGTGTACTTGCTGCCCGCCTGGGTCAGCATCTTGATGCCGCAGCGCAGGTACGGGATCGAGAAGTCGATCGTCTGCGCGCGGGTCAGGTTGCCGGTGATGTTGGCGATGATCACGTCGATCTGGCCGCTGGTGAGCGCCG
>JAAYZL010000583.1 GCA_012514855.1 Clostridiales bacterium | reverse complement strand
GCACCAGCAGCGGGTTTCTCGACGCCCGCGCGATCGCCAGGTGGAGCTCGAAGTCGAGGTCGCGGCGCGCGTCCGCGTCGAGCGACCGGTCCGTGAGCCGCTCGAGAAGCAGATCCATCTCCTCAAGCTCCGCCTCCGTCACGCTCTCGACCGCCCTTCGGATCGCGGCGATCTCGAGCACCGAGCGGAAGTCGTAGATGTCGTGGAACGGGATGCCGTCGAGCTTGATGATGCGCGCGAGCATCTCCGAGATGTTCTGCGCCTCCGGGTGCTTGATGTACGCGCCGGAGCCGGCGCGCGAGTCGACGAGGCCGCGCTCCTTCAAGAGCTTCATCGCCTCGCGCATGATCGTGCGGCTGACCTGATAGCGCTCGGCAAGGCGCTGCTCGGACGGCAGCCGCTGGCCGACCGCGTAGAGCGAGATGATCTCCCGCTCGAGCCGGTCGGCGATCTGCTCGTACAGGTTGCGCGTGTCGCTCTGTCCGGGCGTCATGCGTCATTCCCCCCCACGGATGCGCTTGAGCGTCCTCGCCGCGCCCTCGGCCACGAAGCCCAGGTCGTCGCCGCAGCCGAGGAAGCTGACGCCGCGCCGGAGCCATTCGCCGATCGTGATGGGGCACGAGGCGCCGATCGACGCGCCGAACGGCATGCGAGCCTCGCGGCATGTCCGGGCGATTTCGTCGTAGACCGCGAGCATCTCCGGGTGGCGCAGGTCGTCGAGATGCCCGTAGCTCGCGGAGAGGTCGTTCGGCCCGACGACGATCATGTCGACGCCGGGAACGGCGAGGATTTCCCAAAGATTCTGAACGCCCGTCCGGTGCTCGATCTGCATGATCTTCAGAAGCGCCCCGTCCGCCCCGGCGAGGTACTCGTCCCTGGGAATCGCCCCGTAGCGCCCGGCGCGGCGCGGGCCGAAGCCGCGCGAGCCCGCGAGCGGATACCGGCACGCGTCGACCGCGCGGCGCGCCTCGTCCGCGGAGCAGACGAACGGCACGATCAGCGCGTCCGGGCCCATCTCGAGCACCTGCTTGATCCTGACCGGGTCGTTCCACGCGACGCGGACGAACGAAGCCGCGCCCGCGGCGGCGCACGCGGTGATGTGTCCGAGGATTTCGCGCAGGTCCAGCGCCGAGTGCTCGGCGTCGATCCAGACGAAGTCGTACCCGTAGTGGCCCATCAATTCCGAGAACTGCGTGTCACCGGAGAACACATGCCCGCCGACGACCAGCTCGTCCCGGCGGATTTTTTCGCGAATCCAGTCCGCCCTCGTCATCCGCACACTTCCTCATAGAGCGCGTTCATCGCGCGGTTCATCATCCTGACCTCGGTCTTGAACGTCTCGCTCAGAAGCGCGTCGTCCTGCGCGCGCGAGAACGTCGTGATCGGGAGCTTTTCGATTTCCTTTAAATGGTGTTTCGCGTTGACGGGGTAGAGCTGCCGCTCGATCAGCGAGGAAAGCGTCAGCATGTCCTGCACGCGCTGCGCCTTCGGGCTGTGCGGGTTGCGCGTGAGCCACACGTAGAGCTCGGGGTGGAAGTTCGCCATGATGCCCGAATAGCCCGGCGCGCCGTCGAGCAGCGACTCGAGCACCGTGGTCGAGTTCGCGTTGTAGAGCTTCAGATTTGTGCCCCGGATGGCGGCGAGCTTTTCGCGGATCGTCGCCGCGTCGCAGCAGGTGTCCTTCAAAAAATAGAAGCGCCCCGTCGAGGCGACGAACCCGGCCATTTCGGGCGACAGCAGCCGCTTGTAGGGCAGCGGGCACTCGTACGCGCCGAGGTTGATCGCGGGGTCGAGCCTCGCAATCAGCCTTTCCATGTTGGACATCCAGGTATCGTCCGATTCGTCCGGCTTCGCGAGGTGGTTTGTGATCAAAATGACGGCGTCGACGCCCGTCGCCGCGATGGCCTCGAGCTCGCGGATCTGCTCGTCGAAGTCGTCCGAAATGTGGCCGCTCGCGACGACCGGCACGCGCCCCGCGGCCTGCGAGCGCGTGATCCCGGTGATCCGGACGCGCTCCGCGAGGTTCATCCAATAGATTTCGCTGGACTGGCAGCACGCGAACAGCCCGTCCACGCCGTGCGCTATGTACCAATCGACCAAGGCGCGGAGCCCGTCCTCGTCGATTTCCCCGCCGCGGCGAAACGGGGTGAGCATGACCGGCCATACGCCGCCGGGGTACGCGTTCATCGCCATCGCCTCCAAAAAAAGAGAGTGCATGTGAAGCTGCAAAAGCTGTAATACAAGTATAGCGGAGCTTGCAAAAATTGTCAACACCGGTTTTTCGATTTTCCGCCGCAAACACCAAATATGCAAATCGCGCGTTGGAAGCGGCGCGCCGCGCCCATAGATTTCGAAAAGAAAACGGCCGGGCGCTTGCTCCGGCCGCGACAGGCTGTATGACAGCGTTTGATATTACCCGATCGGTATCTTCCAGACGACCTTCACGACGGACTCCGGCGCGTCCCCCGCCTCGATCGAGGGCATGTGCGCGTCCCGCGGCGCCAGCACCGCGTAGTCGCCGGGGCCGAGAACCAGCTCGTCGGCTCGCTCGGGGCGCCGGAAGAAGCCGATGTCCTTGTCCGCGTCGAAGTCCGATTCCGGCTCCAGACCGTCCGTCCGCGCGACGAGGATGCGCTCCGCGCCGCGAAACACCATCTGCACGTCGGCGTATCTCCGGTGCGCCTCGAAGCGCCCGCTTTCCTCCGGCTTCGTCCGATACCGCTGCACGAGGCAGAAGATGCCGTCCTCCCAGTCGATGCGGCGGCCGTTCTCGAGCGCGTCGACGTCCAGCGCCTTCGCGCGCTCCAGCGCGATCCCCACGCGAAGCGAAAGCTGCTCGCGCAGGGCCGCGTTTGCGACATTGTCAAATTCCATGCGGCAGACCTCCTTTATTTTCGAAGAACCATGTCCCGATTATAGGGCATTTTTCGCCGCCTGTCCACTCCGGTTCGGGGTAATTTCCGCCCGCTCCGCGCAATCTACCCGGAGAGGAAGGTTGTGGGAGCGGTGCGCTACTTTTCCGGCGCGTGGAAGCGCAGGCGGTATTTCGAGGGATGGTACTTCAAGCAGCAGGCCGAGGCCGAGACCGTCGCGCTGATCCCGGCGCTGCACGTCGACGGCCAAGGGCGGGCGTCCGCGTCGCTGCAGGTGGTCGCGGGGACGTTCGCGCAGAGCGTGCCGTTCGACGCGAAGACCTTTTCCGCGGAGCGGAACGCGCTGCGGATTCGGCTCGGCGACAGCGTCTTTTCCGACCGCGGCTGCGTGCTGAACGTCGATGCGCCGGGCTGCGCCGTCCGCGGCAATTTGTCCTTCGGTCCGCTGACGCCGCCGAACGGCGACATCATGGGGCCGTTCCGATTCGTCCCCGGCATGGAGTGCCGCCACAGCGTGTTCAGCCTCCGCCACCGCGTCGACGGCGAGATCGCGATCAACGGCCGGCGGATCGCGTTCGAAAACGCCAGCGGCTACATCGAGGGGGACCGCGGCGCGTCGTTTCCCCGGCGCTACCTCTGGACGCAGTGCAGCTGGGGGGGGAACAGCCTGATGCTCTCCGTCGCCGAGATTCCGTACCTCGGAATGCGCTTCACAGGCTTAACGGGCTTCGTGTTCTTCGAGGGCAGGGAGCACCGCGTCGCCACGTACCTGAACGCGAAGCTTCCGATGATCGCGGACGGCGCGGCCGTCGTCCGGCAGGGGCCGCTGGCGCTCTCGGTCGAATTGCTGGAGGGCGGCGGCCATGAGCTGCTCGCGCCGGAGGGCGGCGGCATGACGCGGATCATCCGGGAGAATATCTGCTGCCGCGCGCGGTACAGGTGCAGGATCGGCGGAAAGCCGCTGTTCGAGTTTGAGAGCGACCGCGCGAGCTTCGAGGACGACTGGACGATGCCAGACTGACGGAAAAACCGCCGCGGCCTTGACAGCGGCCCTCACCCGGGCTATAATAAGCATGCTAACAGTTAGGGGGCTTATCAAGAGGGGG
>JAAYZL010000582.1 GCA_012514855.1 Clostridiales bacterium | reverse complement strand
AGCGCGAGAAGCTCCAGAAAAACCTCGGCGGCATCCGCGAGATGAAGCGGCTGCCGGGCGCGCTGTTCGTCGTCGACCCGCGCAAGGAGCGCATCGCCGTCTCCGAAGCCCGGATTCTCGGAATCCCGATCGTGGCGATCGTCGACACGAACTGCGATCCGGACGAGGTCGACTACGTGATCCCCGGCAACGACGACGCGATCCGCGCCGTGAAGCTGATCGCGGGAAAACTCGCCGACGCCGTGCTCGAGGGCAAGCAGGGCGAGCAGATTGAGGATGACTCCGCGGCTTCCGATTCCGCGGAATGACGATAGGGAATTCAAAACCAACAGGAGGGTTATCCAATGGCTGAAATCAGCGCAAAAATCGTAATGGAGCTGCGCGGCCGCACCGGCGCGGGCATGATGGACTGCAAAAAGGCGCTTGCCGCCGTCGAAGGCGATCTCGAAAAGGCGATTGACTTCCTGCGCGAAAAGGGCCTCGCCGCCGCCGCGAAGAAGCAGAGCCGCATCGCCGCCGAGGGCGTCGTCGGGAGCCACCTCTGTCAGGATTGCGCGACCGGCGCACTGGTCGAGGTCAACTGCGAGACCGACTTCGTCGCCAAGACCGACAAGTTCAGGGCGCTGGTCGAGGACATTGCCCGGCATATCGTCGAGAAGAACCCCGCGGACGTGGATGAGCTTCTTTCGCAGGCGTTCTACAAGGACGAGTCCGTGACCATCGAGCAGCTCGTCACCACCGCCACCGCCGAGATCGGCGAAAAGATCGCCGTGCGCCGCTTCGCCCGCTACGAGGGCGGCATCGTGGACAGCTATATCCACATGGGCGGCAAGGTCGGCGTGCTTGTGCAGGCCGAGGGCCAGCCGAACGACGAGGTCATCCACGACGTCGCGCTGCAGATCGCCGCCGCCTCGCCGGTCGCGCCGGAGTACGTGCGCCGCGAGGAGGTCGATCCCGCGCACCTCGAGCACGAGAAGGAAATCCTGATCGCGCAGGCGCGCAACGAGGGCAAGCCCGAGAAGATCATCGAGAAGATGGTCGAGGGCCGCATCGTCAAGTTCTACAAGGACGTCTGCGTGCTCGAGCAGCCCTTCGTCAAGGACGGCGACATCACCGTCGGCCAGATGATCGGCCAGAAGGCCAAGGGGCTCGAGATTGTCCGCTTCACCCGCTACAAGATGGGCGAAGGACTGGAGAAGAGGTCGACCGATCTGGCGGCGGAGGTCGCCGAGCAGATCGACAAGATGCAGAAATAGGAAAACAAAGGGGGAACGCAAACCGGTGCGTTCCCCTTTTTCAGGGCCGAACCCGGCTTAGCGACAAGGGGGGGAGCCGGTCGGAGGCCCCGCTTCGCGGGGCTGGAGTGCGAGGACGCGAAGCCCGCAGCACGGAACCCTCGTTTTGCGAAGCAAAGGGAGGGCGGAGAAGGGAGATGTCTTACATGTACAGGCGTGTGATCCTGAAGCTGAGCGGCGAAACGCTCGCGCCCGAGGGGTTCTCAAACGACGGGCAGTCGTCCGCGGCGTTTGACGCGCAGCGCGTCGACAAGGTCGCCGACGTCGTCGCCAGGCTCAGCGACATGGGCGTCGAGGTCGGCGTCATCATGGGCGGCGGCAACATCTGGCGCGGGCGGTTCACGGACGACATGAACCCGGTCAACGCCGACCAGATGGGCATGCTCGCGACGATCATCAACTCGCTGGCCGTCGAGGACGCGCTCACCCGCCGCGGCAAGCGCGCGACCGTGTTCACCGCGCAGGAGATGAACCGCTTCGCGAAGCTCT
>JAAYZL010000581.1 GCA_012514855.1 Clostridiales bacterium | reverse complement strand
GCGGCCGAGCTTGCGGTGGTCGCGCTTCTTGGCCTCCTCGAGCCGGGTGACGTAGGCGTCGAGCTCCTCCTTCGTGTAGAAGGCGGTGCCGTAGATGCGCTGGAGCATCTTGTTCTTCTCGCTGCCGCGCCAGTACGCGCCGGCGATCGACATCAGCTTGAACGCCTTGACCTTGCCGGTCGACGGGAGATGCGGGCCGGCGCAAAGGTCGGTGAAGCCGTCCTGCTTGTAGAACGAGATCACGCTGTCCTCCGGCAGATCGTTGATGAGCTCGACCTTGTACGGCTCGCCCTCGACGAACTTGAGCGCCTCCGCGCGCGGAAGCTCGAACCGCTCGAGCTTCGAGTTGCGCTTGACGATCTTGCCCATTTCGCGCTCGACGGCGGCGAGGAATTCCGGCGTGAACGGCTCGTCGACGTCGAAGTCGTAGTAAAATCCGTTGTCGATCGCGGGCCCGATCGCGAGCTTCGCTTCGGGCTTGAGCGCCTTGACCGCCTGCGCCATGA
This sequence comes from Clostridiales bacterium, assembly GCA_012514855.1. The sequence continues at coordinate 3,522 of JAAYZL010000581.1, read as the reverse complement.
CGTGGCTGGCCGTGTGGCGGAGCGCCCACTTGCCGTCCGCGTCGTCAAAGGTCAGGAACTCGAGCGCGCCGTCCTCGCGGATCGGCTCCATGAGGGACAGCGGCTTTCCGTTGAGCCTCGCGACGAGCGCGTCCTTTTTGATGTCCTTCGAAATCTTGTCCGCGACGTCGAGCGCGCTCGCGCCCGCGTCGAACTCCAACTGCTGCCCGTTTACGGTGAGTGTCATTTTCTTCATCCTCCCGGTAAAAAATAAAAGCCCGCCCCCGCGAAGGGACGAGCTTGCCTGCCCGTGGTTCCACCCAACTTGATGCTCGGAAGGGCTGTATCGCGCCCCGCGCGCCGCCGGTCGGTGGGTGGTAGGCGATTCCCGATCGCGAGGCGCGCTTGCAGCCGGCGGCGCACCCTCTCTGACGCTTCGTTGAAACAGCCCGTGTCCCCGTCATTCCGACAGAAATCCTTGCGTTCAGTATAGGTTTTGACGCGGCGCGTGTCAAGCGGGAATGTGAAATTTAACCCGGCGCGTCCTCCGGAATCCCCACGACCGTGTACACCGCGCCCTTGCGCGTCATCCAGCCGAAGTCGACGAACGCGCGCCGGACCATGCAGTAGTCGTTGTGAAAGCGCTCGATGATCTCGTTGACCTCGCGCTCGGGGTAGACTTTTCCGACCTCGAACGCGCCGAAAATCTTCTCGAGCACCATCTGCCGCTTTTTGAACTGCGCGGGCATCGTCGGGCAAAATCCGTCGGGCATGAAGGTCTTCAAAACCTTCTGCCGGTACTGCTCCTCGCGCAGTTTCTCCGAGGCGTCGCCCTCGCCGCCCGGGAGCACGAGTTCTTTGAGTGTCATGTTGAGAGCCTCCTCTTTCAGCGAATACATCGCGTAATACTGCTCCTTGCGCGCTTTGACGAGCCCCGCCGCCGAGAGCTTTTTCATGTGGAACGAGACCGTCGCGGGGGAGAGCTGCATCCGCTCCGCGAGCAGCTCCACATACGCTTCCCTTTCGGAGAGCGCGCGGAGAATCTTCAGCCGCGTCTCGTCCGCGAGCGCCTTGAACAGCGTTTCCGCCTTGAGCATTTCCGGTCACCGCCAATCCGATTCGATGGATACCGAAGCATTATACGATTTGATTCGATGGATGTCAATGCAGATTTTCGCCCGCAGCGGGATTATCAAAAAATTAACCTGCGCGCCTTGGCAGAGAAAGCAAAACATGGTATAATAGTTCGGAAAACGCACTTCCGCGGATTCGCGCGGCGGTTGTCCTGCGAAGGATGCCGCGCGGAGTCGATGCGGAAGGTGGAAAAAACAAGGAGGAATCCCACTATGGCAGTCATTTCCATGAAGCAGCTGCTGGAGGCCGGCGTACACTTCGGCCACCAGACCCGCCGCTGGAACCCCAAGATGGCGCAGTACATCTTCACCGAGCGCAACGGCATCTACATCATCGACCTGCAGAAGACCGTCCGCAAGATCGACGAGGCGTACATGTTCGTGCGCGACGTCGCGCTGGAGGGCAAGTCGGTTCTGTTTGTCGGCACGAAGAAGCAGGCGCAGGAGTCGATCGAGGCCGAGGCGAAGCGCTGCGGCATGTACTTCGTGAACAACCGCTGGCTGGGCGGCACGCTTACGAACTTCCGCACGATCCGCACCCGCATCGACCGGCTGAACGCCATCGACGCGATGGAGCGCAACGGCCAGTTCGAGGTGCTTCCGAAGAAGGAAGTCATCAAGCTCAACGCCGAGCGCGAGAAGCTCCAGAAGAACCTCGGCGGCATCCGCGAGATGAAGCGGCTGCCGGGCGCGCTGTTCGTCGTCGACCCGCGCAAGGAGCGCATCGCCGTCTCCGAAGCCCGGATTCTCGGCATCCCGATCGTGGCGATCGTCGACACGAACTGCGATCCGGACGAGGTCGACTACGTGATCCCCGGCAATGACGACGCGATCCGCGCCGTAAAGCTGATCGCGGGAAAACTCGCCGACGCAGTGCTCGAGGGCAAGCAGGGCGAGCAGATTGAGGATGACTTCGCGGCTACCGAGTCCGCGGAATGAAGATAGGAATTCATAAACCAACAGGAGGGTTATCCAATGGCTGAAATCAGCGCAAAGATCGTAATGGAGCTGCGCGGCCGCACGGGCGCGGGCATGATGGACTGCAAAAAGGCGCTTGCCGCCACGGACGGCGATCTCGAAAAGGCGATTGACTTCCTGCGCGAGAAGGGCCTTGCCGCCGCCGCGAAGAAGCAGAGCCGCATCGCCGCCGAGGGCGTCGTCGGAAGCCACCTCTGCCAGGATTGCGCGACCGGCGCACTGGTCGAGGTCAACTGCGAGACCGACTTCGTCGCCAAGACCGACAAGTTCAAGGCGCTGGTCGAGGACATCGCGGTGCAGATCGTCAAGAAGAACCCCGCGGACGTCGAGGAGCTTCTTTCGCAGGCGTTCTATAAGGACGAATCGACGACCATCGAGCAGCTCGTCACCAACGCCACCGCCGAGATCGGCGAGAAGATTTCCGTGCGCCGCTTCGCCCGCTACGAGGGCGGCATCGTGGAGAGCTATATCCACATGGGCGGCAAGGTCGGCGTGCTCGTGCAGGCCGAGGGCGAACCCAACGACGAGGTCATCCACGACGTCGCGCTGCAGATCGCGGCCGCCTCGCCGGTCGCGCCGGACTACGTGCGCCGCGAGGAAGTCGATCCCAGCCACCTCGAGCACGAGAAGCAGATACTGATCGCGCAGGCGCGCAACGAGGGCAAGCCCGAGAAGATCATCGAGAAGATGGTCGAGGGGCGCGTCGTCAAGTTCTACAAGGACGTCTGCGTGCTCGAACAGCCCTTCGTCAAGGACGGCGACATCAGCGTCGGCCAGATGATCAACCAGAAGGCCAAGGGGCTCGAGATCGTCCGCTTCACCCGCTACAAGATGGGCGACGGACTCGAGAAGAAGTCGACCGACCTGGCGGCCGAGGTCGCCGAGCAGATCGACAAGATGCAGAAATAAAGCAAAAGAGGGGGAACGCAAACCGCTGCGTTCCCCTTTTTCAGGGCCGAACCCGGCTTGGCGATGAGGATGGGAGCAATATGGAGGCCGCGCGGAGCGGGGTTGGAGTGCGAGGACGCGAAGACCGCAGCACGAAACCCTCGTTTTGCGAAGCAAAAGGAGGGCGAAGGAATGTCATGCATGTACAGGCGTGTGATCCTGAAGCTGAGCGGCGAGACGCTCGCGCCCGAGGGGTTCTCAAACGATGGGCAGTCGTCCGCCGCGTTTGACGCGGCCCGCGTCGACAAGGTCGCCGACGTCGTCGCCAGGCTCGGCGACATGGGCGTCGAGGTCGGCGTCATCATGGGCGGCGGCAACATCTGGCGCGGGCGCTTCACGGACGACATGAATCCCGTAAACGCCGACCAGATGGGCATGCTCGCGACGATCATCAACTCGCTGGCCGTCGAGGACGCGCTCACCCGCCGCGGCAAGCGCGCGACCGTGTTCACCGCGCAGGAGATGAACCGCTTCGCGAAGCTCT
>JAAYZL010000580.1 GCA_012514855.1 Clostridiales bacterium | reverse complement strand
TTCATCGACGAGATCGACGCCGTCGGCCGCCAGCGCGGCGCCGGCATGGGCGGCGGCCACGACGAGCGCGAGCAGACGCTCAACCAGCTGCTCGTCGAGATGGACGGCTTTACGCACAACCAGGGCGTCATCGTGATGGCCGCGACGAACCGCAGCGACATACTCGACCCCGCGCTTCTGCGCCCGGGCCGGTTCGACCGGCGCATCGTCGTCAACTACCCGGACGTCAAGGGCCGCGAGGAGATTCTCAAGGTCCACTCGCGCGGAAAGCCGCTTCACAAGGACGTCGACCTCAAGGTCGTCGCCAGGCGCACGCCGTACTTCACCGGCGCCGACCTCGAAAACGTGATGAACGAGGCGGCGATTCTGACCGCGCGCGTCGGCGAGAAACAGATTCGGATGACGGCGATCGAGGAAGCCGTTACGCGCGTGATGTCCGGCCCCGAGAAGCGCTCGCGCAAGGTCACGGACAAGGATCGCAGGCTCGTCGCCTACCACGAGGGCGGACACGCGATGGTGACCTACTATATCCCCGAGTGCGACGACGTGCACGAGGTCACGATCATCCCGCGCGGGCAGGCGGGCGGGTACACGATGTTCCTGCCGAAGGAGGAGACCGGCTACCGCACGGCCAACTACCTCTCCGCGCTGATCGCGAGCTTCATGGGCGGCCGCGTGGCCGAGCAGCTGGTGCTGGGTGAGATCTCGACCGGCGCGTCCAGCGACATCAAGCAGGCGACCGAGATCGCCCGCGGCATGGTCACGGAATACGGCATGAGCTCCTCCGTCGGCCCGATCTTCCTGGGCGACGAGCGCGAGGTGTTCCTCGGCAAGAGCTTTTCGCAGCAGCGCCTGGGCTTCTCCGAGGAGGTCAACTCGATGATCGACCGCGAGGTGCACAGGCTGGTCAGCGAGGGCTACAGCCGCGCGGAGGCGATCCTGACCGAGCACATGGATCAGCTGCACGCGCTCGCGGAGCTCCTGCTCGACCGCGAGAAGCTCGACTTTGAGGAGTTCAAGGCGTTCATGGAGACCGGCAAGGTGCCGGACAGTCCGCCGGAGCCCAAGGAGGACCCGCGGCCCGGAAAACCATGGGGGCCGCAGATGCCCGTCGAGGCGAAGGCGTAAGTTCAGTTTCCGTTAAGACCCGCGCTTTCCGGCGCGGGTTTTTTGCGCTGAAAACCTGCGGTTTTTCAACGCGCCGGGGCCGGCCTTCTGGAATTTTCACAAATTCACCTCGGTTTCGATTGAACAGTCGGTTCTGCAACCCTTTGTCAACAAACCCGCGCCGGACAGCTCGGATTTCCCCATTTTATCCCCGAACATTTAACAATTGCTTGCCCTGAATTGAACAGTTTCGCCGGGCATTTAACTTGTCAAAGTCTGTCAGTTGGGGTAGAATACATAAGGATAACGGGGCAAGCCCGAAGGCAAAATCACAGGAGGTTTTCCGCATGATCAAGATTGGTATCAATGGCTTTGGCCGCATCGGCCGCTTGGTTTTTCGCGCCAGCCTGAACCACAAGGACGTCGAGGTTGTCGGCATCAACGACCTGCTCGCGCCCGACTACATGGCCTATATGCTCAAGTACGACACGATCCACGGCCGCTTCAAGGGCACGGTCGACTTCACGGATCACTCGCTGATCGTCGACGGCCATGAGATTCGCGTCACCACCGAGAAGAACCCGGCCGACCTCAAGTGGGGCGATATCGGCGCGGAGTACGTCGTCGAGTCCACCGGACTGTTCCTGAGCCAGGAAAAGGCGCAGGGCCACATCGACGCGGGCGCGAAGCACGTGATCCTGTCCGCCCCGTCGAAGGACAGCACGCCGATGTTCGTCATGGGCGTCAACAACCACAAGTACACCTCCGACATGAAGTTCGTCTCGAACGCGTCCTGCACCACGAACTGC
>JAAYZL010000579.1 GCA_012514855.1 Clostridiales bacterium | reverse complement strand
CTCGCCGAGAGCGAGATGCTCAGGCGCTGCGCGCTGCTCGCGATGAAGGAGGGCGGCATCCCGGAGGGGAGCGCGCAGGCGTTCTTCACCGGCGACCTGAACGACCAGATCATCGCCTCCGGGTTCGCGGGGCGCGCGCTGGAACTGCCGTTTGTCGGGCTTTACGGCGCGTGCTCGACGTTTGTCGAGGGGCTCGTGCTGGCCGCGGGGCTGATTGCAGGCGGCTTCCTCGAAAACGCGCTGTGCGCCGCGTCGAGCCACTTCTGCACGGCCGAGCGCCAGTTCCGGCTGCCGCTGGAGATGGGCACGCAGCGAACGCCCTCCGCGCAGTGGACGGCGACCGCGGCGGGCTGCGCGCTGCTTCGAAACAGCGACGCGAAAAACCGGCTGCGCGTGACGGCGGGCACGCTCGGGAAGGTCGTCGACTACGAGATCAAGGACGCGAACCACATGGGCGCGGCGATGGCGCCGGCGGTCGAGAGCACGATCCGGGCGCACCTGTCGGACACGGGGAGGACGGCCGGCGACTTCGACCTGATCGTGACCGGCGACCTCGGCTGGATCGGGCGCGAGATCCTGTTGGAGCTGTTTTCCCGCAGCGGCAAGCCCATCCCGCCGGAGAAGCTCGTCGACTGCGGCGCGTCGCTCTACTACAAGGAGCAGGACCCGCACGCGGGCGGCAGCGGCTGCGGCTGCGTGGCCTCTGTGTCCTGCGGCTGGATCATGAAGCGGATGGAGGAGGGCGAGTTCCGGCGGGTGCTTTTGACCGGCTCCGGCGCGATGATGAGCCCGACGAGCTCCCTGCAGGCCGAGTCGATTCCGAGCATCGCGTACGCGGCGTCGCTGGAGGTGATCTGATGGATGTATTTTTGGTTTTTGCAAAGGCGTTCGTCGTCGGCGGGCTGATCTGCGTGATCGGGCAGGTTTTGATCCAGACGACGAAGCTGACGAGCGCCCGCATCTTGGTGCTGTACGTCGTCGCGGGCGTCGTTCTGACCGCGATCGGCGTCTACAAGCCGCTGGTCGACTTCGCCGGCGCCGGCGCGACGGTGCCGCTGACGGGCTTCGGCTACTCGCTGGCGATGGGCGCGGTCGAGGCGGTGAACAGCTACGGGCTCTTCGGTGCGCTTGCCGGCGGCGTCACCAGAACCGCGGCGGGCATCGCGGCGGCGGTGTTCTTCGGGCTTCTGAACGCGCTGATCTTCAAGCCGAAGGCGAAGCCGTAGCGGGCGATTTTCCGAAATGCCGCGGCATTCGATCTGCGCGGTATTTACAGACTCCGGTTGGTTTTCCAGGAAGCCCGAATCGCGCGCGCCCGTTTTCCTCTTCGTCCAAGGCGGCTGTGCACCTTCGGTTTGAAACCGTCCAACCATAGATGGACTTTGGTCGCTTAAGGCAATATGGACACTGCTTCGCCGCTGTCTTCCGCTTCGCCTCGGCCCCGCGCCTTGGACCTTGCTCTGCCCGCCGCAGGTCAAGCCGCTCCGGCGGACAGTCCGGCCCCCGACTCCGGGGGCGCTTTTTTGGGCCGGCGCATTTGCTGTTGACGAATCG
>JAAYZL010000104.1 GCA_012514855.1 Clostridiales bacterium | reverse complement strand
CTGCGGAGCGCGGATAAAGGCGCAATAGCGGGTGTGCGCTTAGGGGGAACAGGCTTTCGGCCATGCCCGTCGCGTTCAGAATGCAAACGGCCTGATCTGCCGGACGACGTCGAGTATCGAGCCGTCGCGCGCCTCCATCACCGCCACGATGCGCTCCTCGAACTCCAGTGGGTCGGGACGGCCGACGATTTCGTAGGCTTGCTCCTTGAGCGCCCCGATGGTCGTGAGCTCCACGCCCGCGGCCCCCAGGCAGTCGATCAAATCCTGCCGCCGGGGGTTTACGGCGACGCCGTAGTCCGTGACCAGCACGTCGACGCACTCGCCGGGCGTCGTGACGGTCACCACGCTCTCGCACACGGTCGCCATGCGCCCGCGCACCAGCGGGGTGACGATGATCGTACACTTCGCACCCGCCGAGGCGTCCGGGTGGCCGCCGGGGGCGCCGCGCAGCACGCCGTCGGAGCCGGTGATGACGTTGACGTTGAAGTCCGTGTCGATCTCAAGCGCCGCGAGTATCACAAAGTCCAGCTTGTTGACGAACGCCCCCCGGTTGGCGGGGTTCGCGTATTGCGAGGTCGAAATCTCGAAGTGGCGCGGGTGGCTGTTGACGGATCGGACCGACGGCACGTCGAAGTCCTGCGCGTCGACGATCATCTCGACCAGCCCCTTGTCCAGCAGGTCGACCGCGGGCTGCGTGATGCCGCCGATGATCCACTTGATCTTGATGCCGCGCTCGATCAGCAGCGGCTCGATGAAGCGGTTCGCCGCGAGCGACGGCCCGCCCGCGCCGGTCTGGAACGAGAAGCCGTCGCGGAAGTACGGCGTCGCGGCCATGACCCTCGCGCAGCTCTCGGCCATCAGGAGGTCGCGCGGGTCCTGGCTCATTCGCGCGGCGGCACTGGCGATCTTTCTCGGATCGCCGATGGAATCCACGACGACCACGTAGTCGACGTTTACCGCCTGAATCGAGGGCGGGAAGTTCGGAAAATCGACGAGCGCGTCGGTGATGACGACCACCTTGTCCGCGTACTCGGCGTCGACCATCGCGTAGGAGAGCACGCCGCAGTCGGACTTGCCGCCCTTGCCGCGCGCGTTTCCGTAGCAGTCGGACGTCGGCGCGCCGATGAAGGCTACGTCTATGTGCACCTCCCCCTCCTCGATGGTGCGCACGCGCCCGCCGTGCGAGCGCAGGATCGCCGGCGTTTTGAGCTTCCCGTGGGATACCGCCTCGCCGATCTTGCCGCGGATGCCGCTGGTCTGGAGTCCTGTGACGACGCCTTCCTCGATGTACGCCGCGACCGGGTCGTGCGCGTCGCCGACGGACGAGGCCGCGATCGTGATGTCGCGTATGCCGAGCTCGGCGATCTCCTTCATGACGAGATTGACGACGAAGTCACCGTTTCGGAAGTGGTGGTGGAACGAGACGGTCATGCCGTCCGCAAGCCCGCAGCGCACGACCGCCTCGCGAATCGAGGGCAGCACCTTGCTCTCGAACGGCTTTTCGCAGATGCGCACGCGGGGGCCTTTTTTTTCAAACGTCTGTCCGTCGCGCGCGTTCGAGCCTGAGAAGGCGCGCCTGCCGCCCTGGAGCAGCGAGTCCGGTATTGCACGGTTCACGGCGTTTATCATCTCACAGATCCCCCTTATAGACGCCGGACGCCTTCGCGAGCGCGATCACGCGCTCGGCGCCGGGAACAAACGCGATGTCGATCATCTTGCCGTCGACGGTGAAAACGCCCACGCCCCTTGCCGCCTGCTCGCGCACCGCGCGGACGATCTTCTCGGCCCTGCGGATCTCCCGCTCCCCCGGCGTAAAGATTTCGTGGACGACGGCGATCTGCTTGGGGCTGATGATCGACTTTCCGTCAAAGCCCATCTGCCGGTTCTGGATGACCTCCGCCCGGAAGCCCTCCATGTCCTCCAGATCGGTAAACACCGTGTCGAAGCACTGCACGCCCGCCGCGCGCGCGGCGATGATCATGTGCGCCCGCCCGCCGAGCATCTCGATGCCGCCGGGCACGTAGCTCGTCTGCATGGCGCTTCGGTAGTCGCCGCCCGAGATTGCGACGCCGATCATCCGCCCGGGACAGGCGACGCAGATCTCGTAGGCGTTGAGTATGCCCTTCGGGGACTCGAGCGCGCAGGCGATCAGCGTCTCGCCGATGCCGCGGCCGAATTCCGCTTCCGCCGCCTCCAGCGCGCTTACGACCGTCAGCACGTCTCCGGCGCTCTCGCACTTGGGGATGCGGATGGCGTCCGCGCCGCCGGCGACCGACGCGCGGATGTCCTCCCTCCAGTGCTCCGTGTCCAATGCGTTGATGCGCACCATGCGCTCGCAGCCGCGGTAGTCGACGGTCTTGAGCGCGTGGTAGAGCGAAAACCTGGCCGCGTCCTTCTGATTCTCGGCGACGGCGTCCTCGAGGTCGAGCATCAGCGTGTCCGGCCGGTAGATATAGGCGTCCTTGATCAGCGCCGGCCGCTGCGCGCTCAAAAACATCATCGTCCTTCGCAGCCGCTTGAGCTTCGGGTTTGTCATGGCCGAATCGCACCTCCCCACGGGTAGTCCGCCTCGACCCCGCACGCGCGGAACACCGCGCACTCGACGCGCGCGCGCAGCGTGCAGTCGAGCGCGCCCTTGTCGACGACCGTCACGAACGCGCCCTCTACGCCGAGCCGTGCAAGCGTGTCGAGCACGACGGCGCGAATCTGCCGCCCGTACTGGCTGAGCACGCTTGAGGATATATGCAGTTCCACCCCGCCCTCGGCGGGCTCCACCGTGATCTGCGCGTCGCTGGATTCCAGCGTTCCGGCCATTGCGGGTTTCAGTATATTCATGGAAGGCACCTCTCTTGAAAGCCCTGCGCCGCGGTTGGGCGGCGCAGGATGGAATCCGGGTGGTTTTCCCGCGCTACGCGGGTTTTCTGCCCCGCTTGAAGAGCTTCTTGATCTGCGGCCAGACGATCGGGGACGCGAGCGCCACGATGCTGACGACGATCAGGACTGCCGCGATGGGCGTCGAGAACATCCTGCCGATGTTCGCCCGGGAGATCGTGAAGCCGCGGCTGAAGTTGCTCTCGCACATGCCGCCGAGCACGAGGCCGAGGATCATGGCTGCGCTGTTGAACTTGCATATCTTGAACAGCACGCCCGCGATACCGGCGACGGCCATGATCTTGACGTCCAGGAAGTTCATGCTGTCGGCGTAGGAGCCGATCGTCGCAAGCAGAATGATGATCGGCGCGAGGATCGCGTACGGGATCGAGAGGATCTTCGCAAAGACCTTCGCGATCCAGATCGCGACGATGACCATCAGGATGTTGGAGACGACCATCGACGCAAACGTAGCGCTCAGGTACTGCGGCTGGTTCACCAGAAGCAGCGGGCCGAGCTGCACGCCCTTCAACACCAGCGCGCTCATCATCACGGCCGCGGCGTTTCCGCCGGGGATGCCCAGCGACAGGAGCGGCACCATCGCGCCGCCGGTCGCGGCGTTGTTGGCGGTCTCGGAGGCGGCGATGCCATCGATGCAGCCCGTGCCGAACAGATGCCTGTTCTTGGAGATCTTGTTCTCCGTCGTGTAGCACAGGAACGAGGCGATCGTCGCGCCCGCGCCGGGGAGTATTCCGACGATCGTTCCGATAATCGCCGAGCGGAACACGGTCCACTTGATCTGCCACCAGTCCTTGAGAGAGGGCATCTTGGTCTTCGACTTGCCGCCGCCGACGCCGTCCTCGGGGCGGAGGCGCTTGTCGCTCGCGGTCTGGTTGAACACCTCGGTCACCGCGAAGATGCCGATCAACACAGGGATCATCTCAACGCCGGCGAGCAGCGACTTCGAGCCGAACGTCATCCGCTGCACCGCGTACTGCGGGTCCTGGCCGATGCACGCCAAGAGAAGCCCGATCAGGCCGGAGATGATTGTGCGCAGTATGTTGTCGGTGTCCAGGCACGTCAGAATCGACAGGCCCAGAAACGTGATCGCGAACAGGTCGGTCGGGCTGAACTTGAGCGCCGCCGCCGCGAGCTGCTTGCTCAAAAGGAACATGCAAAGCGCCGAGAACAGTCCGCCGACGGCGCTGGTCGCCAGCGATATGCCAAGCGCCCTTCCGGCCTCGCCGCGCTGCGCCATCGGATAGCCGTCAAACGTCGTAGGCGCGCTCGATGGGACGCCCGGAATCTTGAACAGTATCGCAGTGATGCCGCCCCCGGTGATCGCCGAGCAGTAGATCGCGACCAGGAACACGATCGCGGGGATCGGGTCCATCGAATACGTAAACGTGAGGCCCAGCGCGACGGCCATCGTCGCGGAGACGCCCGGCAGAGCTCCGAAGATCGTGCCCAGAACAACCGCCAAGAATACCATCAACAGCATGGATGGCTGAAAGACAACCGAAAAACCGCTGACCAACAAATCCCACATAGTGCCTCACCTCCTCATATCGACGGGAATATGCCTTCAAGGAACAGCGCGAAGTTGCGCAGGAAGCCGATTGTGCCGCGCGGCAGGTTGACCGAGAGCAGGATGCCGAAGCATATGTACAAAAGCAGCGTGCTCCCCGCGGCGATCAGCGCGAGCTTCCAGTACTTGCGCCAGCCCAGCAGGATTCCGTACGCGACCATGAACAGGAATGCCGCCAGCATGAAACCCAGCGGTTCGAGCAGGAACGACATGGCCACGACGATGGCGATGCCGAAGAACATCTTCGTCTTGAAAAAGCCCGGGACGGATTTCAGAAACACCGCGAGGGAGAGGGTCCCGCCGGCCCTGCCCTTGATGATCAGGCGGATGATGTTGATGGCGACGCACAGCACCAGCAGGTACAGTATCACCCTCGGCCACGCGTCCGGCTGCAGCGCGTAGGGGTTCCTAAGCACCTTTTCCGGGACCGGCGCTTCCAGCACGTGGAACGCCAGCGTAAAAATAAAGAAGATCAGAAGAAGGACATTGACGATCAATTCCAACAAAGCGTATCAACTCCTCATCGGCGGATTTTGCGGCGCCGGGCGGTTCCGACATTCTTCGGAAAGAAGGGAGCTGCTTGGGCAACTCCCTTCCTCACAGCGGTCTCGCGGAGCTACTCGTAGTAGTTCTTTGCGAGCACGCCCTGGCCGCCCAGGTACTCGGTGAAGTCCACATACTCGCTCTCGAACAGGTTTGCGAAATCCTCGCCGGCGGCGAAGCCCGGGCGCTCGTTGTAGCCCGCGGAGATCAGGAAGCTCTGCCACTCCTCGGTTTCGACGGCGGTCATGACGGCCGCGACGAGGGAGTCGATCGCCGCCTGGGGCGTGCCCTTCTTGGCCATGATGCCGCGCCAGGTGCCAACGTAGGAGTCGATGCCCAGTTCCGCCGTGCACTCCATCTCGGGGTAGATGCTCATGCGCTTCTCTGCGATCGCCAACAGCGGGATGATGTCGCCGGACTCGATCAGGCCCGAGATCTCGTCGGTGCCGGTGATCATGATGTCGATGTGCCCGCCGACCAGCGCGGCGCTCATCTCGGAACCGCCGGAGTACGGAACCTCGAGCACTTCCAGCCCCGCGAGCGTCTGCGCGAGCGACGCGCCGTCCGCGCCGGTGGCGGTCAGCATGCCCACGCTGATTCCGTAGGGGTTCTGCGTGACGTACTCGATCAGGTCGGAGAAGCTCTTGAGGTTCTTCTGCTCCATGGCGACCTTCGACGCCGCGATGATGTTGATCGAGTGCACCAGCTTCGCCGTCGGTATGAACTCCGTGCGGTAGTCCATCGACGTCGTACCCTGCAGGTCCTGCATGATCAGCGACTGCGTGCCCAGCATGAACGTGTAGCCGTCGGCCGGCTGCTTGTAGGTGTACTCCACGCCGTTGACGCCGCCGGCGCCCTCGACGTTGACGACCTCGACCGGTACGCCCAGAATGCTGGAAAGCAGGTTCGACATCGGGCGAATCGTGCTGTCCGCGCCGCCGCCGACGCCCCACGGGCAGACGATGTCGATCTTGCGCTCCCACTTCCACTCCGCCTCCGCCGACGCGACCGCGAACACCGACACCGCCATCAGAACGGCCAGGACCAGACATGCCAATTTCTTCATGGAAAATCCTCCTTCGGGTGATTTATTGGGAAACGGCCGGCTGGCCGGCACCAATCGATGGGCTGCGCGGGTTTCATGCAATTATCATGCGTTTGCTTTATGATAGCGCAATGTCCCGTTGAATGCAAATACAAATCCTGTTATACCGCTAATAAGTGTTGACCTATAATCGTGTAAATGGTAGAATAATTTATCGGGATTGTTTCCGCATGGAGGGAGGGACGCGGATGAACATCAAGCACGCGCACTACATACTGTCTATTCTCCGCGAGGGGAGCTACACCAACGCGGCAAAGACGCTGTATGTCTCCCAGCCGTCGCTCAGTCAGACGGTCAAGCAGGTGGAAAAACAGTACGGCGTTCAGATCTTCGACAGGACCTACGACACGCCTACGCTCACCTTCGCGGGGCGCAAGTACGTCGATGCCGCAAAGCAGGTGCTCCTGATCGACGCGAACCTGCAAAACGAGTTCGCGGAGCTCAAAAAGGAGGTGCGCGCCCGGATGCGGCTGGGCATACCGCACCAGCGCGGCATGCTGCTCTTGCCGAGGGTCGTTCCGGAGTTTCTCCGGCAGTACCCCTGCATCAAGATCGACCTCGAGGAGCACGGCTCGGAAACCCTCGAGCGCCTCGCGCGCGAGGGCATGGTCGACATCGCGCTCGTGACGACGCATCCAAAGCAGAACCAGCTCGAGTACATACTCATCGAGAACGAGCAGCTCGTGTTGATGGTGTCGAAAAAACTCGCGCTCGCCGAGAAATACCCCGACGGGTCGGAGATCGACATACACGACGCCGCGCAGGAGCGGTTCATCTCGATGCGCCCGGGCCACAGCGTGCGCGTCATACAGGACAGGCTGTTTGAAAAATACAACCTGGAGCCGAACATTTTGATCGAGACGAACAGCCTCGAAGCCGCGAAGAACATCACCGCCCCGGCGGGAGCGGTGATGATCTGCCCCTATGTGTACATCGCCAAGGAGCCGAAGCTGCTCGAGCAGGTCCACTGCTACCCGATCCGCAACAACGACTACGAGCGCCACTTCTACCTTTGCTACCGCAAGGGGTTGTACTTCGCCAAGTACATGCAGGACTTTTTGGAGATCGTCCGGCAGAACCTGTAGCCATACCAGGGAAGAATATTCATACCTCCAAATGGCCGAGGGATTCCACAACTTCCGTAGTGGGCGGAGCACTAGTAGTCTGACAACTTTAGAAGTTACGAAATTATTTCAAAGGGAAGTCAATAAATACAAGGAATATTCAAAGAAAACCAAAATG
>JAAYZL010000578.1 GCA_012514855.1 Clostridiales bacterium | reverse complement strand
TTTCCGTTGTAGGTTTGGACGGTGATCGTCGCGCTGCCGCTCCTTTTCGCGGAGATCAGCCCGGAAGAGTCGACTGAGGCGACGGACGTGTTCGAGCTTCTGTAGGTGATGCTCAAATGGGTCAGCTCGCCCAGTTCCGGCTGGATCTGGAAGCGGTCGCCCTTGCGGAGCGGGAGCATGTAGTTGCCGTTCGCGTCTGCTTCGGGCGTCTTAAGCGTCAAGATTTCCGGCGAGGGCAGCACCTTGAGCGCCATTGCGCCGGGAACGCCGTTGTACGCGGTCGCGGTGATCGTCGTTTCCCCTGAGGAAACCGCGGTCACAAGGCCCGTCTGAGGGTCGACCGAGGCGATCGCGGAATCGCCGCTGGAGAAGCTCAACGCGCCCGCGGAGCCCTCGTTGACTGTCGCCGAGAGCTTCAGGGTGTCACCCGCGCAGACGATCGCAGTGGCCGGTGTCACGGAGACCGCCGAGGGCTCGGGGCAGACGGTGATCGTCGCACTGCCCGTCTTCCCGTTGTAGGTCGTCGTGATGATGTTCGCCGTGCCCGGCGCGACGGCGATCACGCGGTTGCCGTCGACGCGCGCGACGGCCTCGTTGTCCGAGCGCACGTCGACGCGGCCGGCGCTGCCGGAGGAGAGCTTCGCTATCCAGGTGGTCTCCTCGCGCTCGCCGAGAACGCTCCGTCCAAGCGCCAGCGACACCGACGACGGCGCGTTCTTGACCGCAATCTTCAGCGAGAACGGCGCTCCGTTGTGCGCTTTGACGTAGACGGTGGCGCTCCCGGCCTTCTTCCCGGTCACGACACCGTCCGCGCTGACGGTCACGTATTTCGTGTTGCTCGAGCGGAAGGAAAGCGTCGCCGCCGCGTCCGCCGGCTCGAGCGCGGTCAGGAGCTTAATCGATTCGCCCTTGCCGATCGACGTGCGCCCGCCGGGAAGTGACAGCCGGACGGCCGTCGGCGCGGGGACGACGGTCACGGCGCAGGCGGACTCATGGCCGTTGAAAGTCTTGACAGTGACGACCGCTGTGCCGACCGAGACGGCGGTGACCTTGCCGGTCTTTGGGTCTACCTTCGCGATGTCCGGCTTGTCGGAGGTGAATTCGCATGCTCCGGCGCTTCCCGGGTTCAGCGTGGCCTTGAGCGTCGCGCTGTCCTTGACGCCGAGCAATACGTCCGACCGGTCGAGTGAAACGCTTTCCGGCGCGGGCAGCACGGTCAGCGTGCCGCTCTTTTTCTTGCCGTTGTAGGTCTTGACGGTGATGACCGACTTGCCGGGCGCGATCGCCCTGACGGAGGTTCCCTCGATGACGGCGACGTCCGGGTTCGATGACTCAAACCAGTAGTTTCCCGCGGAGCCGCTCGAGAGCGACGCGTACAATGTCCCGATCTCGCCGACGCCGATCGTCGTGCGGTCGGTGCGGATCGACGCGGACGAGGGCGCCTTCTTGACCGTGATCTTCAGGCTGACTTTGTTCCCGATGTGATCCTTCGCGTAGACGGTCGCGGAGCCTACCCGCCGTCCGTAGACGGCGCCGGCTGCGTTGACGGTCACATAGCGCGTGTTGCTCGACCAGTAGGTGATCGTCGCAGCGCTGCCCTCGTCCATCGCGCAAGTCAGCTGCACCTTCTCGTACAGCCCGATCGTCTTGCGGCTGTTGGGCGCGGCGAGTGTGAGCTTTGTCGGCGCGGACAAGACGGTAACGGTACAGGAGGCGGTCTTGTGGTTATATGTCTCGACGGTGACGACCGCCGTGCCGACGGAGACGGCGGTGACCTTGCCGGTCTTTGCGTCGACCGCCGCGACGGCCTCGTTGTCAGAGGAAAACGCATACGCCCCAGCGCTTCCGGGGTCAGCGCGGCTTTTAATGTCCTGCTGTCCCTGACGCCGAGCGTCAATTCCGTCCGGCCGAGCGAGATATCTTCCGGCTCTGGCAGCACGGTCAGCTTAAAGGGCTTTTTCGCGTTGGATTTGCCGTTGTAGGTCGTGACAGTGAGGTGCGCCGTGCCGGGCGTAACCGCCTTGACGGAGCTCCCCTCGATGACGGCGACATCCGGGTTCGACGATTCGAACGTACAATGGCCCGCGGAGCCGTTCGAGAGCGCCGCGTCAAGCGGCATCGCCTCGTTGACGCCGAGCGTCGAGCGGCCTGCGCTGAGAGACACGGAGGTCGGCTCCTTCTTTACTACGACGGACACCGTCGTCGAGGCCCCGCCCGCGTCCGAAATCGTGATCGTCGCCGTGCCGGCCTTCTTCGCGGTCACGGTGCCGGCGCCGTCGACGCTCGCGACGCTCGTCTTGTTCGACTGGTAGCTGAGCCCCGGCACCGAGCCCTCGGGCAGCGCGGAGACCGTGAGGTCGCATTGCTCTCCAATCCCGAGCGCTATGGAGGCGAACGCGGGGGCGATTGAGGCGACCGGCGGGACGACCGCGATGTGCGTGTCGGCCGAGTCGACCGGGGTGTTGAAGACCCCGTCGTCGTCCAAAATCGTCGCCCGGCAGCGGTATTCGCCCATCTCGGCCGGGTCGACGGTCAGCGTCACCGGCTCGCCGGCGGTGTCGAAATCCCGCTCCGCGACCGATTCCCAAGAGCCGTCCGGCTTCTTTTTCAGCGCGGCGGCCTCGATCGAGTACGGCGCGCACCCGCCTGCCGGAGTGATTGTCCACGAAAGCTCCCCGCCGATCAAAATGCGCTCCGCGGAGCGCGCGATCGACAGCGTCACCGGGGTGACGGAGGGCCCGTTCACCTCGATGCGCGCGGAGGGGTCGTCGTCGGATGTGAAGGTGCCCGAGATGCAGCTGACCTCGACGCGACAGCCGTAGCTCGCCGCGTCCTCCGCGGTGTGCGTGAAGATCACGGCTTCCCCGTCGGAGGCGAGGGTCTGGGCCGGATAGACCCGCTCCGCGCCGTTCGGGTAATCCTTGAACAGCGAGAAGCGGATTTCGTAGGGCGCTTCGCCGCCGGACGGCGCGACCGTCCAGGAAAGCGTGTCGCCCGCGTTCGCGGTGTTTGCGCCGACGGAGAGCGCAGCGGAGACGGAGGCGGGAGGTTCGCCTAGCCCGTCCCCGAGAAGCATAAACAGCCCGACCGGCGCG
>JAAYZL010000577.1 GCA_012514855.1 Clostridiales bacterium | reverse complement strand
GACACGCTGTGCGTTGAAAAACCGCAGTTTTTCAACGCTTTACCCCATCCCCAGCGCGCCCGGCAGCCACATCGAGATCGCCGGGATGTAGGTCACGAGCATCAGCCCCGCGACCATCACGCCGTACAGCGGCAGCATGTGCAGGCTCGTGCGCTCGATCGGCGTCTTGCCGACCGCGCAGCCGACGAACAGCGCCGAGCCGACCGGCGGCGTGCACAGCCCGATCGCCAGATTGTAGATCATGATGATGCCGAAGTGCACCGGGCTCAGCCCGATCGCGGGCCCCGTGACGACCGGCAGCAATATCGGCGTCATGATCATGATCAGCGGCGCCATGTCCATGAAGCAGCCGAGCACGAGCAGCAGCACGTTGATGATCAACAGCAGCAGGTACTTGTTCGTCGTCACCGTCGTCAGAAACGCGGTCAGCATGTCCGGCACGCGCAGCACGACCATCATGAACGCGAACGCCTTCGCGACCGAGATCAGCGTCAGCACGATCGCGAGCGTCTTGAGCGCGTTCTTGAACACCTGCCCGATGTCGCGGAACTTCGCCGTGCGGAACACGAAATAGGTGAGTATGAACGTGTAGATGCAGGCGACGGCGGCCGCCTCGGTCGCGGTGAACACGCCCGCCGCCATGCCGCCCATGATGATGACCAGCGTCATCATCGGCAGGATCGCGTCTACGGTGATCCGGAGCGCTCTGCCCTTCTCCGCGCCGGTTCCCTTCGGGAAGTTGAACTTCTTGCGCACGAGGAAGCAGTAGAACATGATCAGCAGGCCCATCATGATGCCGGGCAGCGCGCCCGCGAGGAACAGCGAGCCGATCGTGACGCCGCCGCCCGCGGCCAGCGCGTAGATGACCATGTTGTGGCTGGGCGGGATGAGCAGGCCCTGGCACGCTGTCGACACCGTGAGCCCGACCGCGAAATCCTCGTCATAGCCGGCCTTTTTCATCATCGGGATGACGACCGAGCCCAGCGAGCTCACGTCCGCGACCGCCGAGCCGGACACGCCGCCGAACAGCATCGAGTCCAGACAGTTGACGTAGGCCAAACCGCCGCGAAACCGGCCCACCAGCAGGTTCGCGAAGTCGACGATCTTGTCCGATATGCCTCCCGCGCCCATGAACTCGCCCATCAAGATGAAGAACGGTATCGCCAGCAGGCTGAACGATTTGACGCCGGCGACCATCTGGTTGACGATGTCCGAAAAATTGATGCCGTAGACGGCGGCGCTCGCCAGCGTCGCCAGCAGCATCGCGAAGGAGACCGGCACCTTGAAAAACAGGAGCAGAAAAAAACCGCCGATCAGAACGAGCGCCGCCAGCGCGGTGATACTCATCGACTCGCCCCCCCATCTTGGGATTCCGGGCTTCCCTTGGACACGTGGATGACCTCGTCGGAATAGTCCTTGTCCGGCTCGGAGAACAGCGTTTCGCCGGGCTTGAGCACGCCGGTCAAGAACAGCGCGGAGTCAAACGTCATCAGAAAGCCGGCGAGCGGTATCGGCAAAAACTGCCACCACGTCCTCAGCCCCGTCATCGGCAGCTTTCCGGGCAGCCCCATCATCTTCAGGCAGCGCGTGCCGCCGTACCAGAGCATGAACAGGCCGCACAGGAGCACGCAGACGTCGGTCAGCACGTCCAGCGCTTTCCGGCCGACGCTTCCCTTTTTGAAGCGGTTGTAGATCATCGTCACCGCGATGTGCGTGTGGTCGCGCACGCCCATCGCGCAGGCGAGGAACGCAAACAGCGAGACCAGCAAAAGCGGCACCTCCTCCGCCCAGCTCAAGCCGGTGTTGAAGAAGAACCGGAGCGCCACCGTCATCGTGACGATGAGCACCATCGTCACCAGCGCGACCTCCGAAATGATCAGAAATATCCTGTGGACCCAGGTGTTCAGGGCTCTCAAAGCGTTGCCCATCGCTGGGGTCACCTCTTTCTCTCGGCGATTGAAACAGGCCGCGCCGGGCGCCCCGTCGGGGCGCCCGGCGCATCGCACCTTCGTCAGTGGTTCTCGCCGATCGCCTTGATCTGCGCGATGACGTCCGCGTAGTCCGCGGCGTACTGGTCGTAGAGCGGCGCCATCCTCTCCTCAAACTCGGCGCGCGCCTCCGGGGTCAGCTCGACGACGGTCGTGCCCGCCGCGCGGACGATCTCCTCGGAGGACTTCTCCTTCGCGGCCCAGGCCGCGATCTCGAACTCCTGCGTCGCCTTCGCGCACTCCTCGATGATCGCCCAGTCCTCGGCGGGGATCGTCGCCTTCACCGCGGCGGAACCCAGGAGAATCTCCGGAACGCGCGTGTGCTGGTCGAGGATGTAGTAGGGAGCGGCCTCATAGTCGCCCATGTTCTGGTAGGTGGGCCAGTTGTTCTCGGCGCCGTCGATGATCTTCGTGGAGATCGACGAATATACGTCGTTCGGGCCGATGCCGGTGACGCCGGTCGCGCCGAGCAGCTCGACCATCTTGACCATCATCTCGTTGTTCTGCATGCGAATTTTGAGCCCGGCCATGTCGGCGACGGAGTGCACTTCCTTCGTCAGGTAGAACGAGCGGGAACCGGCGTCGTAGTAGCACAGCCCGACGAGCCCGGAGCCGCTCGTCTCGATGTCGGCGAGGAACTTCTGGCCGATCTCGCCGTTCAAGACCTCCCACATGTGCGCGCCGCTCTTGTAGAGGTAGGGCATCTGGATGGCGTTGAGCGCCGGCACGTAGCTGGCGACGGGGGACGCGGACACGCGGCAGAAGGCGAGGTCGCCCAACTGCAGCGCCTCGATGGCCTCGGTCTCCTGGCCGTAGAGCGTGCCGCCGGTGAACACCTCGATCTTGATGCGGCCCTCGGTCTTTTCCTCGACCAGCCGGGCGAACTCGTGGTCGGCCAATGAGGTCGGATAGCCCTCGGCGTGAACCTCGCTGAGCTTCAGGTTCGTTGCGGCGCTGGCGCTTGAAAAGGCCAGCAACAGCATCAGGCACAGGACGACGGAGAGAATCTTCTTCATGGTGGGCGCCTCCTTCATTATCTGTGGACATATTCGAGCCGCGCTGCG
>JAAYZL010000576.1 GCA_012514855.1 Clostridiales bacterium | reverse complement strand
GCGAGCATCTCCCAGACGTGCGAGAAGTAGTGCTCGAGCCCCGACGCCGGGCGCGACACCTCGGCGAACGCCATCGCCATGCCGGTCATCACGAGCCCCTCGGCGACGGACTCAACCGCGTCCGGGTCGCGCCGCGCGATCCCCGGCGCCGCCGCCATGATCTTCCTGAGCGACGCGCGCACCATCTCCGCGATCTCCCCGCAGTAGTACTCGCCGACGACGATGTTCGCGATGCGCCACTCGCAGATCGAGGTGTACTTCGCCGCCATGTCGCCGAGCCCCGCCCAGAGCATGCGCATCGGCGCCTCGGCCATGATCTCGGTGTCGCAGAGCACGAGCGCCGGGCACTTGTTGTACAGCGTCGCCTTGACGCCGTTGACCTCCATCGACGACGAGTTCGACGCGAAGCCGTCCATCGAGGGCGCCGTGCCGACGATGCCCGACTCGCGCCCGGCCGCGTGCGCGAACACCTTGCAGATGTCGTTGACGACGCCGGAACCGACGCCGAGGATGAAATCGCACGACGGGTCGAAGTGCATCGCGATGCTGCCGATCTCCCACTCCGACGGCGCGACCTTGTCGTGCTGGCACGGGATGACGCAGCTCGCGAACGGCACGCCCGCGGATTCCAGGATTTCGCACGCGCGCGCGCCCGCGGCCCGAAACGT
Organism: Clostridiales bacterium; assembly: GCA_012514855.1. Next base: position 1,664 of record JAAYZL010000576.1, on the reverse strand, counting down.
GTTGTCGTCCGAGACGAGAAACGGCCTTTTCGCGCCGACGGCCTTGAGCGCCTCGGGCAGATTCCCGATCGCGCCGCGGCCGATCTTCAGATACTTCAATGTCACCGCGTGATGCCTTCCGCACGCGCAGTCGAACCCCTCGGGGCGCATCAGTTTCTCCAGGGACAATTTCGAAAGCTCCGGCATGTTGAACCTCCGCCGCATAGTACCAGAATCCCCGCCCCGGCGCGGGACGGGGAGCGTTTTTGTTTACCCGATGACCGCCTTGATGCGGCGGACGCCGGCGGAGGAGCTCTCCTCCTTCTTGATCGTGAACGACTTCAAATCCCCGGTGTTCGCCGCGTGCGGGCCGCCGCAGATTTCCTTCGAGAACGGCCCCATCGAGTACACCTTGACGCGCTCGCCGTACTTCGACTCGAACAGGCCGATCGCGCCCCTTTCCTTCGCCTCGTCGACGGTCATCTCCTCGCAGCGGATGTCCGAGCCGGCCCGGATATATTCGTTGACGAGCCGCTCGACCTCCTTAAGCTCCTCGTCGGTCATCCTGCGCCCGAACGAGAAGTCGAACCGGAGCCGCTCGGCGGTGATGTTCGAGCCCTTCTGCGCGACCTCCTCGCCGAGCACCTTCCGAAGCGCCGCGTGCAGGAGGTGCGTCGCGGTGTGGAGCTTCGTCACTTCCTCGGTGTTGTCCGCGAGGCCGCCCTTGAACCGATGCTCCGCGCCGGCCTGACTGGTCAACTGGTGCTGTTTGAAGCGCTCGTGGAAGCCGTTTTCGTCGACGGTCAGCCCCTTCTCGCGCGCCATCTCGATCGTCAGCTCGATCGGGAAGCCGTAGGTGTCGTAGAGCTTGAAGGCGCTCCGGCCGTCGATCGTCCCGAACAGGCCCGCGTATTTCTCGAGCGCCCCGGAGAGCGCGGGCGCGTCCCCGTCGCCGAGGAACTTCCTGACCCCGTCGATGATCCCGAGCATCTCGGGCGTCGGGCGAACCGCCTGGAGGAAATTTTCCGCGGCGTCTTTCCCGACAGACGAGCGCAGCTTGTCGAACGCCTCCCTCGCGCGCCTGACGTTCTGGTACACCTTCTCGAACTCGCCGGTGCCCTTCTTGAGCGTCCTCTGGAAGCGGTCCTCCTCGAGCGCGAGCTGCTCGAGAATGTGCGATTCGTTGCGCCTGAGCTCCGGGTACGCCGTGCCGTACCGGTCGACGATGACCTTCGCGATCGCGGACGTCGAGCCCTCGGGGAGCCCGAGCTGCATGCCGTGGCGCACCGCGCGTCGGATGAGCCTCCTGAGCACGTAGCCCTGATCGACGTTCGACGGGGTGACGCCGCGGTCGTCGCCGATGATGAAGGTCGACGTGCGCATGTGGTCGGCGACGATCCGGAACGAGCGCGTGACCTCGTCGCCAGATCCGTAGGTCTTGCCGGACAGCTCCGCGATCTTGTCCAGTATGTGCCGGAAGATGTCGGTGTCGTAGACGGACTTCGCCCCCATCAGCACGCAGTACGTGCGCTCGAGGCCCATGCCGGTGTCGACGTTCTGCTGCTTGAGCGGCACGAATGTCCCGTCGGGCTGTTTTTCGTACTGCATGAACACGTCGTTCCAGATCTCGAGATACCGCCCGCAGTCGCACGCGGGCGAGCAGTCGGGGCCGCGGGGTTCCCGGT
>JAAYZL010000575.1 GCA_012514855.1 Clostridiales bacterium | reverse complement strand
TCCATCCCTCCGCGGCGGCGTCGCGGTAGACGACCGTGATCTCGACGTCCGAGCCCGGCATCGTCCCGGAGACCACCGCCTGGTCGGGCGCCTTTCCGCCGATCGCGGGGGACGCGACCTCGTAGGGATCGCCCTCCGAGAGGCCGGTCTGAACATGGTCGGGCGCCGCCTCGCCGCCGCCTTCAAGTATGTAGTGTATGGTCAGTTTCCACTTCTCCGCCGGGGCGGCGGCGCGGTAGACGACCGTGATCTCGACGTCCGCGCCCGGCATCGTCCCGGAGACCACCGCCGGATCGGGAATTCTGTCCTCGATCGCGGGCGAGGCGACCTCGTAGGGATCGCCCTCCGAGAGGCCCGTCTGCACGTGGTCGGGCGCCGCCTCGCCGCCTTCCTCAAACACATAGTGAACGGTCAATTTCCACGTTTCCGGCGGCTCGTCGGTCGGCTCGTCGGTCGGCTCGTCGGTCGGCTCGTCGGTCGGCTCGTCGGTCGGCTCATCGGTCGGTCCGTCGGTCGGCCCCGGCGAATCGGTCGGCGGGGCCAACGGGTCCTCCATCGCCGCCCCCGCCGAAACCGCCACCGCGAGCAGCGCGACCGCCGCCAGCAGCGCAACGATCCATCGCTTCATGGGAATCCTCCTGTTCACTTCGCCGTCACAACCGCGGTTCCCGTCATGCCGAGCCGCACGCTGTCGCCGGGCTCGAAGTCGATATACGCGGCGTAGCTCGATTCGTAGGAAGTGCCCGCGTCCGTCCCGGCGCTGTCGGTCATGTGCGAGACCTTGAACACGGTTCCCGGATAGACGGTCTCGCCGTCGTCCCAGTTGAGGCGGATCGTCGCCTTGGCGCCCTCCTTGATGAACGGCAGGTCGGTCTCGCTGACGCTGATCTTGAGTTGCATGTCGCCGGTCGGGTAGATCGTGGCGACGTTGCTGCCCGCCTGCACGCTTCCGCCGACCTCCGCGCCGAGGCTTCCGAGGATGCCGGAAGCGGTCGCGACGATGTCGCTTCCGGTGCAGTAATAGGCGTCGTAGGTGCCGCCGACGGTCTCATAGAGCAAATCGCCCTTCCCGACCGCGTCGCCGGTCGCCACGTGCAGGACCGCGATGCTGCCCGCTTCTCCGGCCGTGCCGACCGCGAGGTCGTTCGTGCGCGCGCACGTGCCGCGGCCGAGCCGGGACTTCGAGGCGTAGGTTTCGCCGCGGTAGACGGTGACGGTCTCGCCGACCTCGAACTCGCCTTCCGCGACCTTGACCGTGTAGGACGAGCCGTCGACGGCCGACACGAAGCCGACGCCGGTGTGCTTCCCGTCCGAGTAGCACTTCAAGGAGACCGCCTCGCCGACGTGTATGTACAGGTTCTCGCTGTTCGAGTAGGCGTTGTCGCTGTTCGCGTCGATCGTGTAGCGGCCCGTGACGGGCTCTATGTAGAGCACCGCGCCGAAGTTGTTCGCGACCGCGTCGACGCCGTCGCCGGGCGCGCCGAACACCGCGGACACCGTGCCGTCCTGCGCGGCGTACACCTTCGTCGTCCGGAGCGACGCGAGCACGTCGCCGGCCTTGACGAGCTGCCCCGCGCGCACGGGCACGGCCTCGACGTCCCCGCCGACGGCGGTGCGCACCGCGACGGTTGTGCCGCTGACGACGGTTCCGTCAAACTCGAAGTCCTCGGTGTCCTGCTCGGACACGTCCTCCTCCTCGGAGAGGGCCGCGGGTTCTTCCTCCTCCGCGGCGGCGGGGAGCGCGAAGGCGGTCAGCATAAGCGCGGCGAGCAGCAGGGCCATCCATTTCCGCATGTTTTTCATGGTTTCCATCCTTTCGATTGTCGGTCTTGTCCAAACTGTTCACGCGCTTCGAAGCGCGTCGATGGGGTTCAGATTGCTGGCCTTGCGCGCGGGCGCCCAGCCGAAGATGATGCCGACCGAGGCGGAGAACCCGACCCCGAGCCCGATCGCCATCAAGGAGAGCCGGAAGTCCGTGCCGATCGCAACCGCGAACACGTAGGAGATGCCGACGCCCAGGATCGCGCCGATCAGCCCGCCCAACAGCGACAGTATGAACGACTCGATCAAGAACTGCAGCTGTATCTGCCCCGGCTCCGCGCCGAGCGCCTTGCGAAGCCCTATCTCGGCGGTGCGCTCGGTGACGGAGACGAGCATCATGTTCATGATGCCGATGCCGCCGACGAGCAGCGCGATCGAGGCGATCCCCGCGAGCAGCGCGGTCATCATCGAGAGCATGGTGTTCATGGTGTCCAGCAGGCTCTCCATGTTGATGACGCTGTAGGTGTCGTCCTTGTAGTTGAACATCCGGTAGAGCGCGTCCTCGAGGTCGTCCACGACCCGGTCCATCTTTGTCGTGTCCAGGACGTGCACGTCGAGCGACGCAATGTGCGCGGTTCCGACGAGCCGCAGAGCCGTCGTGTACGGGACGATCAGCTTCTCGTCCGATCCGCCCATCGCCTGGCTCATGACGTCGCGGTCCGAGTCGTCCGAGAGCACGCCGACGACCGTGAACGTGTGGCCGTTGACGAGCAGCGTCCGGTTCAGCGGGTCGACGCCAAAGAACAGTTTCTTCGCAAGCGCCGCGTCGACGATGCACACGCGCGTCTGAGCGTCCATGTCGAGCTTGTTGAGCGCCCGCCCGCGCTTCACGAGCCCTTCGTTCATCCGGAAATAGGTCTCGTTCCTGCCCTCGAGCGAGATCCCGTCGTCCCACGAAAATTCCGACTTCGCGACGACCGACGCCGAGACCGACGGCGACACGCCGGACACGTTGTCAAGCGCCGCGATCTCCTTCAGGTCGCCCTCGGTGAGCCCGGGCTTGAGCGGCGTGCCCCGAGCGCTGACGCTCAACTTGCCGGCCCCCAGCGCCTCGAACTCGCTCGAAATCTGCCCGGTCACGCCGCTGACGATCGTGATCAGCGCGATGATCGCCGTGACGCCGATGATGATCCCGAGCACCGTCAGAAACGAGCGCATCCGGTTGTAGGCGATGTTGCGGACCGACATCGAGACGCTCTCGCGCAGCATGCTGATCCTTGCCTTGATCACGCGCGCTCCCCCCCTTCGCGGAGCACGCCGTCGAGTATGTGAACGATCCGGCGGGCGAAGCTCGCGATGTTCATGTCGTGCGTGATCATGATGACCGTGCGCCCCTCGCGGTTGATCTCCCGAAACAGCGAGAGCACCTGCCTGCCGGTCTCCTGATCGAGCGCGCCGGTCGGCTCGTCGGCGAGCAGCATCGTCGGGTTTCCGGCCAGCGCGCGGGCGATCGCGACGCGCTGCTGCTGGCCGCCGGAGAGCTGGTTCGGGAAGTGGTGCAGCTTGTCGTGAAGCCCGACGCGCTCGAGCATCTCCCGCGCCCGCCGCTCCCGCTGCTTCGCGGGGACGCCCGCGTAGATCAGCGGCAGCTCGACGTTCTTCATCGCGTCCATCCGCTGCAAGAGCTGGAACGACTGGAAGATGAACCCGATCTCGTGGCAGCGGATCTGCGCGAGCCTGTGCTGGTCCTGCTCGCCGATCTTCCGGCCCCGGAGGATGTAATCGCCGCTGGTCGGGGTGTCCAGGCATCCGATGATGTTCATCATCGTCGACTTTCCGCTGCCGGACGGCCCGAGGATCGACAGGAACTCGCCCTCCTCGAGGTCGAGGTTCACGTACTTCAGCACCGTCTGCACCTCGTCGCCCATGCGGTACTGCTTGACGATGTCCCGCATCGAGAAATACGCGTCCGTCATGGCCGCGGCCCGCCGCGCATCTGCATCATCATCGACATCATGTCGGTCTCGCCGGGCGCGTAGTAGACGGTCTCGCCGCTATCAAGCCCCGCGCGGATCTCGACGTTCGCGCCGTCGTTGATGCCGGTCTCGACGAAGCGCGGCGCGTGGTTTCCGTCCGCGCCCCTGACGAGCACATACGCCAGGTTGTCCTCGCTGAACTGCAGCGCGTCGACCTTGAGAAGCGTGACGCCGGCCGCGGATTTGTTCAGCATCTTGACCTCGACCTGCATGCCGGGCAATACGCCCTCCGGCGCGTCGACCGCGATCGCGGCCGTGTACGTCGAGAGCCCGCCGCTCGTGTCCGCGTCCTTGTCGAGGCTCTTGACGGTCCCGCCGCACTCGACGCCGAGCGCGTTGACGGTGATCGCGACGCCCTTTCCGATCGCGACGGCCTCGACGTCGTACTCGTCGACGCTGATCTCGACCTCGAGCTCGTTGACGTCGACGATCGCCATCAGCTCCATGCCCGCCGGGACCACGTCGTCCTTGCGCGCGTTCAGCCGCACGACCTCGCCCGCGAGGTCGGCCTTGATGACCGCGCCGTTCGAGAGCCGGATCAGCCGGTCGCCGGACTTCACGTCCTCGTTCGCCGAGACGTACACGTCCTTGACGGTCGCGTTGGCCGGGGCGAGGATCACTTGCCTGCGCGGGGCGATGATGTTTCCGGTGAAGCTGTACGTGGTGCTGATGTCGCCGGTAAACGCCGTCGCCTCGATGTACCGGATTTGGGCGCGCGGCCTCAATATGAAAAACCCGACGACGACCAGCATCAGCAAGAGCGGTATGATCCACCGGAGCGCCCTGCGCTTTTTGTGGGCCAAGATGAAGACCTCCTTATGCGGGATTCTATCACCGCAAGATTAACCGAACCTGAACCAAAGAGCGAATGCGTGGGGCGAAACTGTTAACGATTTTCCGCCGGCAGAAAGACCGAGAAGCGGCTGCCCTCGCCGGGCGCGCTCTCGACCCCGACGCGGCCGCCGGAGAGCTCGACGATCCGCCTGACGAGCGCGAGCCCGAGGCCGTTCCCCTCCGCCGCGCGCGACGGATTGCCCTGATAGAACTTCTCGAAGATGCGCCCGACGACCTCCGGGGGCATGCCGACGCCCGTATCCTCGACCGTCGCGCACACCTCGCCGCCCGTTTCAAAGAGCCGCACGGTCAGCGGCCCGCCGTCGTTCGAGAACTTGATCGCGTTCTCGAGCAGATTGATCCACACCTGAATCAAGAGCTCCGGGTTCCCCTCGTACGTGATCTCCGAGAGCTCGATGTCCAGCTCGAGCCGCTTTTCCGCCCACTTGGGCTCCAGCAGCACGACCGCCTGCCGAATCTGCTCGTCGAGCCGGAACCGCCGCCGCTCGGTGATGATGCCCTGGTTCTCGAGCCGCGAGAGGCTCAATACGTTCCGGGAGAGCGCCGAGAGCCTGCGCGCGCTGTCGGCGATCATCCCCGCGTACTCGCGCTGCTCCCAGTCGGCCAGTTGGCCGCTGATCAACAGCGTCGCGCAGTTCTCGATCGCCGCGACCGGCGTGCGGATCTCGTGCGAGATGTTGTTGACGAAGTCGCTGCGGAGCATTTCCGTGTGCGAGAGCTCCTCGGCCATCAAATTGAAGTTCCGGATCAGCTCGCCGACCTCGCCCTTCCCCCTCTGCTCGAGCCGCACGTCGAAGTTTCCCCCGGCGACCTGCTGCGTCGCCCGGATCAGCGCGATCAGCGGATTCAGCACCTTCTTGGAAAACAGCGCCGAGAGCAGGGTGCCGATGATCGCGCTGACCAGCAGAAACGCGATGATGCCGTACAGCGGCGACGTGCGAACCCAGCCGTGGCGGAAGCTGACAACCGCCAAAAACCCCGCGAGCAGAGCCGAGAGCAGCAGGGTGCCGGCCGCCAGCAGCACCGTCATCAGCCAGATGCCGACCGGACGCCTACTGCGCATCGGTCTTCACCGCCTTGTAGCCGAGCCCGCGGATCGTCTGAATCTCGAAGTCCGGAAACGGCCGTATCTTTTCGCGGAGCCGCGCGATGTGCACCTCGACCGTGTGCGGGTCGGTCGTCGTCTCGTAGCCCCAGATCTCGTCCATCAACTGCTGGCGCGTGATGATCCTGTCCGGGTACGAGAGCAGCCTGTAGAGCAATTGAAACTCCTTCTGCGGGAGCGCCACGGAGCACCCGGCGCTCGAGACGGTCAGCGAATCGCAGTCGACCTCGGTGCCGCCGACCGTGATCCTGCGGTCGCTCGCGATCTTCGCGCGCCGAAGCAGCGCCCGGATGCGCAGGAGCATCTCGCTCAGGTTGATCGGCTTCACCATGTAGTCGTCCGTGCCCGCGGAGAAGCCCCTCTCCATGTCCCGGTACTGCTCCTTCGCGGTGATCATCAAAATCGGCAGCGCGTAGCCCGCCTCGCGGAGGCTCTCGGTCAGCGCATACCCGTCGATCTCCGGCATCATGATGTCGGAGACGATCAGGTCGACGTACTCGGCCTCCATCCGCTCCAGCGCCTCCCGGCCGTTCGAGGCCGCGACGGCCTGGTAGCCGTTTTGCCGGAGCACGTCGCAGATGACGCGCCGAAGCGTCCGGTCGTCCTCGACGACGAGTATCCTTGCCATGCCGCCACCTCCCCTGAAGCCGATGGGGGTATTGTAGCACAGTTTCCTCAACTCCGCATCAACTTTTGCGCCCCGGAGCCTTGCACTCCGGGGCGCCGCCTGGCTTCCGTTCTTTTACCGGATGTCGTACGGCTTCAGGAATTTGAAGACGTTGACGGGCTTTCCGTCCTCCTCGACGGACACCTCGGCGTAGACCCAGCCCTCGACCTTCTCCGGGTCGACGCCGGCGGCGATCAGCGGCTCGGGGTTCATCACGAACACGATGTCCTTGTCCTGGTTCCCGTTCGCGACGGTGTTCTTTTCGAGGTTCTTCGCCCACTCGAACATGTTGCCGTCGCCGAGCTTCACGCCGTAGTGGTCGAGCGCGGTGTGGTAGCCGATCGAGGCGCGGTACTTCGCGACGATCTGCTCGTAGGCCGCGAGCGGCGTCGGGTCGCCCGTGTACTTGAGCTCGTCGTTCCCGAGCTTCGTGCCGACCATCAGCATGCCGTCGTAGGAGGCGTAGTTGGCGGGCAATTTGCTCGGATCGAGCCCCGCGTCGACGAAGGGCTTCGCGTCGAGCTCCAGCATCACGTCGCGCTGCGCGCTCTTTGCGTAGTTTTCGCTCCAGATGAAGCGCACCGTGCCGTCCGGCGCCTCGAGCGACCACATGCCGTTCACTTCGTCGGGCTTCACCCGGTCGGGCATGGCCTTCAGAACCGTGTCGAACGATGTGACGGACTCCCTGCCGATCACGTCGAGGTCGCCTCCGGCGGTCCGGAGGATGAAGATCAGGAGCGCCGCCACCGCGACCGCGGCGATTCCCAGCGCGAGGATGATTTTGACGTTCTTCCTCATGTCAGTTTCCCCTTCCTTTCTGTGTCGAGGGTTTGAATCTCTTGAGGCGCAGCGCGTTTGTGAGCACCGAGACCGAGCTCAGGGACATCGCCGCCGCCGCGAAGATCGGGTTCAAGAGCGGCCCGCCGAACAGGTGCAGCACGCCCGCCGCGATCGGTATGCCGACGACGTTGTAGCCGAACGCCCAGAACAGGTTCTCCTTGATGTTCAGGATCGTGCGCTTGCTCAGTTCGATGGCGGTCGGCACGTCCATCAGGTCGGAGCGCATCAGCACGATGTCCGCGGATTCCATCGCGACGTCGGTTCCGGAGCCGATCGCGATGCCGACGTCGGCCTGCGCGAGCGCCGGGGCGTCGTTGATGCCGTCGCCGACCATCGCGACCTTGCGGCCCTCCTCCTGCAATTTCCGAACCTCGTGCGACTTGTCCTCGGGCAATACCTCGGAGAGCACGCGGTCGATACCGACCTGTTTTGCGATGGCGGCGGCGGTCTTTGCGTTGTCGCCGGTGATCATCGCGACCTCGATGCCCATCCTGTGCAGGCTCTCGATCGCTAAGCGGCTCGACGGCTTCACGACGTCCGCGACGGCAACGATGCCCGCGATTGTCCCGTCGACGGCGACGTACATCGGCGTCTTGCCCTCGCCCGCGAGCCGGTCGGAGTCCTCCTCCAGCGAGGAGAGCGAGATAGAGCGCTCGTCCATCAGCTTGCGGTTGCCCGCGAGCACCGATTTTTCGCCGATCCTGGCCTCGATGCCGCGCCCCGCGATGGCCTCGAACGCGTCGACCTTCAAAAACTCGAGTTCCTTTTCCTGCGCCCACGCGACGATCGCCTGCCCGAGCGGGTGCTCGGAGCCGCGCTCCGCGGAGGCCGCGAGCAGCAGCAGTTCGTCGCGGTCGCCGCCGTCCGCCGCCAATACGTCGGTCACGGTCGGCTTTCCCTCGGTGATGGTCCCGGTCTTGTCGAACACGATGGTGTTCACCTTGTGCGCGGTCTCGAGCGCCTCGCCGCCCTTGATCAGAATGCCGTGCTCGGCGCCCTTGCCGGTTCCGACCATGATCGCGGTCGGCGTCGCGAGCCCGAGCGCGCAGGGGCAGGCGATGACCAGCACCGAGATGAAGATCGTCAGCGCGAACTTCAGGTCCCGCGTGCCGACGAACCACGCGATTCCGGCGAGCAGCGCGATCGCGCACACGATCGGCACGAAGTACCCGGACACGACGTCCGCCAGCTTCGCGATCGGCGCCTTCGAGCCCTGCGCGTCCTCGACGAGCTTGATGATCCTCGCGAGCGCCGTGTCGCTGCCGATCTTCTCGGCCCTGAACCGCACGTTGCCCGTCGTGTTCAGCGACGCCGCGTACACCGGGTCGCCCGCCTTTTTGTCGACCGGCATGCTCTCGCCGGTCAACATCGACTCGTCGATCGCGGTGTGCCCCTCGACGACCGTCCCGTCGACCGGGATCTTCGCGCCGGGCTTCACGACCAGAATGTCGCCGATTTCGACCTCGTCGATCGGGATCTCGCGCTCGACTTCGCCTTCGAGGATGATCGCGGTCTTGGGCTGCAGCCCAATCAGCTTCTTGATCGCCTCGCTGGTGCGCCCCTTCGAGACCGCCTCGAGCGACTTGCCGAGCAGGATCAGCGCGATGATGACGCCGGCCGTCTCGTAGTACAGCGCGTCGACGGCGGCGAAGTGGCCGCGCGCGATCTGCCAGGTGTTGTAGAGGCTGTAGAGCACGGCCGCGCTCGTTCCGACGGCGATCAGCGAGTCCATGTTCGGGCTCCTCTGCCACAGCGCCCTGAAGCCGACCGTGTAGAACCGGTAGCCGACCGCGACGACCGGGATGGTCAGCAGGAACTCGACCAGCGCGTAGATCAGCGAGAACTGCATCGGGTCGAGCGCCGCCGGGAACGGCAGCCGCACGAACTTGATCATCGGCGCCATCGCGATGTACAGAAGCGGCAGCGCGAACGCGGCGGCGACGGCGAACTTCGTCCAGAGCGTTCGAATCTCCTTCTGCTTGCGCGCCCTGTCCTCGTCGGCTGCGTCGGTTTTGTCGATCTCCAGCGGCTCGTACCCGGCCTTTGTGACCGCCTCGCGGAGCGCAGACAGCCGGACCTCGCCGGGCCTAAATTGGACGGCCGCCTTCTCGGTCGCGAAGTTCACCGACGCGCTCTCGACGCCCTCGAGCTTTTTGAGCGCCTTCTCGACCCGCTGCGCGCACGCGGCGCAGGTCATGCCGCCGATCGGGATCGTCGCCATTTGGCTCCCGGCCCGCTCGACCACCTCGTAGCCGGCCTTCACGACGGCCTCCTTGATCGCCTCCAATTGAATCTGATCGCCGTCATACTCGACGAACAGCTTTTCGCTCGCCAGATTTACCGACGCCTGCTGGACGCCCGGGAGCTTGCGGACGGCCTTTTCGATCCTCTGCGCGCAGGCGGCGCAGGTCATCCCCCTGATGCTCAGCATCTGACTTTTCATGTCGAGAACACCCCGTTCCTTTTTCGCTTGACGATTTTCGGTCGTCATGCTATTATTATAATCGTATCGGACAGAAGAACAAGTACGCACTATTTAGTGCGATACTACCCAAAACGATAGTATGGAAAGGAGGGCCCGCAATGGACGAAAATTGCCCGGGAATGGGCTGCCCCGTCGGTTCGACGCTGCACCTGATCGGCGGAAAGTACAAGTCGCTGATATTGTGGCACCTGATCGAGGGCGCGATGCGCCACGGAGAAATTCAAAGGATCATCCCGCAGGCGACGCCGAAGATGCTGACGCAGCAGCTTCGGGAACTCGAGGGCGACGGCCTGCTCACCCGCAAGGTCTACCCGGTCGTGCCGCCGAAGGTCGAGTACCGGCTGACCGAGCTCGGGCGCAGCCTGCAGCCGATACTGGTCGCGATGTACGAGTGGGGCATCCGCTATATGAAGGATCAGGGCCAGAAGCCCTGCTGCTCGATGACGCTTCCCGACCAGGACGCCTGATCAAAGCATTCGCGGAGCGGTCTGAAAAAATCCATGCAATGCCGAAACGCACGATACCGAATGGCGGGAAGGTCGGGGAAATGCTGCGCGGGCAGTGAACGGGAGGCGCATGCGGGGATATCCGTCCCCCGCTCCGGCCGCGAAAGTCGTCGCGTTCCGCCCGCCCTCCCCCGAGCCGTTCGATCCCCCCTTCCAGACTCCCCGAAAAACTGCAAGCAAATTTTCGAAATCATTCAAAAATCCCGATATCAACGTTGATTTTAGGTTATTTTGCAAAATCCGCAAATTCTTAATGCGGTTTTTCTGGGTTTGAGCCTTGACATCCTCGCGCGCTTCGGTGTATGATAGCCGAAATAACTGCGGGAGGTTGCCATATGATCGAATACAACAAAAAACGGAACCTTCTCATGGAGCGCGAGTACAAATATCAACTGCAAGACGTCGAGGAGCCGCAGCTCTATCGCGACATGTTTTCGTATGGGGAAATCCCCAAGTGCACGTTCAACCAGCGCCTGACCCCGATGAACCCGCCGGACAACATCTGGATCACGGACACGACGTTCCGCGACGGACAGCAGGGCTATACCCCCTATTCGCCCGAGCAGATTCGCGACCTCTACAAGCTGCTCCACCGTCTCGGCGGGCCGAACGGCATCGTCCGCCAGTGCGAGTTCTTCCTCTACTCCGAGAGCGACCGCCGCGCGATCGAGCTCTGCCGCGGATTGGGCTACGATTTCCCCGAGATCACCGGCTGGATTCGCGCGACGAAGCAGGACTTCAAGCTCGCCAACGACATGAGGATGCGGGAGTGCGGCATACTCGTGTCCTGCTCCGACTACCACATCTTCCGCAAGCTCAAGCTGACCCGCGCGCAGGCGATGGACCAGTACCTCGGCATCGTCAAGGACGCGCTGGACGCGGGCATCAACCCCCGCTGCCACCTCGAGGACATCACGCGCGCGGACTTCTACGGCTTCGTCGTGCCGTTCGCGTACCAGCTCTCGCTCCTGATGGAAGAGGTCGGGACGCCCATCAAGCTGCGCGCGTGCGACACGATGGGCTACGGCGTGCCCTTTCCGGGCGCGTCGATGCCGCGCAGCGTCTCCGGCATCATCTACGGCCTGAACGTTTACGGCGGCTTCCCGTCGGAGCTGATCGAGTGGCACGGACACAACGACTTCTACAAGGCGGTCACGAACTCCACCTTCGCCTGGCTCTACGGCGCGTCCGGCGTGAACTGCGCGCTGTTGGGCGTCGGCGAGCGCACGGGCAACACCCCGCTCGAGGCGATGGTCATCGAGTACGCGCAGCTTCGCGGCACGCTCGACGGCATGGACACGACCGCGATCGACGACATCGCCCGGTATTTCGAAAAAGAGCTCGGCTACCGCATCCCGGACAAGACGCCGTTTGTCGGGCGCGACTTCAACGTCACGCGCGCGGGCATCCACGCGGACGGGCTTCTCAAGGACGAGGAAATCTACAGCATCTTCGACACCGCGAAGATCCTGAACCGGCCGCCGACGGTCGCGATCTCGAACACCTCCGGCACCGCGGGCATCGCCGTGTGGCTCTCCGCCGAGCTCAAGGGCGAAAAGATCGACAAAAAGGACGAGCGCGTGGCGAAGCTCAAGAACTGGGTCGACGAACAGTATGCAGCCGGGCGCCAGACCGCGATCGGCAACGACGAACTCCATGCCGTCGGCGAAGCGCTCGGCATCTGGAAGAGGGTGTAAGATATGAACCTGACAGAAAAACTGATCACCGCACACCTCGTCTCGGGGGAGATGAAGCCCGGCGAGCAGATCGCAATCCGGATCGACCGGACGCTCACGCAGGACTCGACGGGCACGATGGCCTACCTCCAGTTCGAGGCGCTCGGCATACCGCGCGTCCGGACGAAGCGGAGCGTCGCCTATATCGACCACAACATGCTGCAGGAGAGCTTCGAAAACGCCGACGACCATAGGTACATCCAAACCGTCGCGGCAAAACACGGCGTGTGGCTCTCGCGTCCGGGGAACGGCATCTGCCACCAGGTGACCCTCGAGCGCTTCTCCGTGCCCGGCGAGACGCTGCTCGGCTCGGACAGCCACACCCCGACCGCCGGCGGCGTCGGCATGTTCGCGATCGGCGCGGGCGGGCTGGACGTCGCGGTCGCGATGGGCGGCGGCGAATACTACCTGCGCATGCCGAAGGTATGCAGGGTGAACCTCGTCGGGTCGCTCCGGCCGATGGTCTCGGCGAAGGACGTGATCCTCGAGGTGCTCCGGAGGCTCTCCGTCAAGGGCGGCGTCGGCAAGGTCATGGAGTACACGGGGCCCGGCGTCTCGACGCTGACCGTGCCCGAGCGCGCGACGATCGCGAACATGGGCGCGGAGCTCGGCGCGACGACCTCGGTGTTCCCGTCCGACGAAGTGACCGAGCAGTTCTTCCGCGCGCAGGACAGGCTTTCGGACTTTACGCCCCTCGCGCCCGACCCGGACGCAACCTACGACGAGGACATCGAGATCGACCTCTCGGCGCTCTCCCCGCTGGCCGCGAAGCCGCACAGCCCGGACAATGTGGAGGCGGTGTCGGCGCTCGCCGGGCTGAAGGTCGACCAGGTCGCGATCGGAAGCTGCACGAATTCCTCGTTCGCGGACATGATGAAGGTCGCCGCGATCTTAGATGGCAAGACCGTCCACGAAGGCGTCAGCCTCGTCATCGCGCCCGGCTCGCGGCAGGTGCTTGCGATGCTCGCGGAAAACGGCGCGCTCGCGAAGATGATCGCGGCCGGCGCGCGGATCCTCGAGTCCGCGTGCGGGCCCTGCATCGGCATGGGCCAGGCGCCGGCGACGGACGCGGTGTCGCTTCGGACGTTCAACCGCAACTTCCCCGGCCGCAGCGGCACGAAATCGGCGAATGTCTACCTCGTCAGCCCCGAGACCGCGGCGGTCTCCGCGCTCGCGGGATATCTGACCGACCCGACGGCCTCCGGCATCGCCGTGGAGAACATCTCCGTCGAGCGGTTTTTGATCAACGACAACATGATCGTGCCGCCGGCGCCTGTCGGGGCCGCCGTCGAAGTCGTGCGCGGCCCGAACATCAAGCCGTTCCCGACGAATACCGCGCTGCCCGAAACCGTGTCCGGAACCGTGCTCGCGCGCCTCGGCGACAACATCACGACCGACCACATCATGCCCTCGAACGCGAAGCTGCTGCCGTTTCGGTCGAACATCCCCTACCTCTCGGAGTTCTGCCTGACGCCGTCGGACCCGGAGTTCCCGGCGAAGGCGAAGCGCGCGGGCGGCGGGTTCATCGCGGCGGGCGCGAACTACGGGCAGGGCTCCTCCC
>JAAYZL010000103.1 GCA_012514855.1 Clostridiales bacterium | reverse complement strand
CGGGCCCAAGGAGCCCCCTTCCCCCCCGCCCAAATCGATTTCCGCGCGGGGGACGCGAAGCGGACAAGGGGGAAGGGGGGGTAGCGCCGGAGGCGCGACGCGGGGGGGAAGGGGGCGAGCCCGCCGAACACAAACGTTTCAGGGTGGGAGCGCGGCGCCCCGTGAATGGATTCGTCGGTCTGCATCGATGCGCTCTGGGAGACTGACCGCGGCGGTCTGGATCGCCGTGGTTGAACTCCTGTGCGCCTCTGTACGCCGTTTTTGTGACGGCGGACGAGGGATTCCTCGTCCTGAGCGCCAGAACCGCCTTCTAGGGGCTTCTGGACGCGTTTCCAAATTCTGCTTGACATGGTAATACCGGCTGTGATACCATACGCCGCGAGGAGGTGAGACTGTGCAATACCCCATCATCACGACCGTGAAGATCAGCCCGGAACAGGAGGCAAAGATCAAGGCACTTTCCGAAAGGCTCGACATGACCAAAGGAGCCGTGGTTCGATTCGCTGTCGAGAAGCTGTTCGAAGAGATCTCCGCCGCAAAGAAAAACCCCTCGGTGTGACCCAGACACCAAGGGGCCCTTTCAGGAGGACACCGGCCAAGTGAAAACCGGTGTCTGGCGGAGAAGGAGGGATTCGAACCCTCGAAACCGTTTTGCGGTTTACACGATTTCCAGTCGTGCGCCCTCGACCAAGCTAGGCGACTTCTCCAAATGGGCTATGAGGTTCTCCCGGAAGCGACCGACGCGATGCATTCCACCACACCATCCGAATCGGGCGGAGGCGCCCTCTCCGATGTCCCGGAAGCGACCGACGCGATGTATTTTACCACACCGCGCCTGAAAATGCAATACCCCAAAGAATTTTTACCGGAAGCGGAAACCGCTGCCGGTGTTTTTGCGTCTTACAATTGTGGCAAATTTCGGCAGCGGTTTTTGAATTTTACGTTGCCGATCCTTCCAGTTTATGGTATAGTAAAATGAGAGCATGACTAGTGGGGGAAAAGCTGATGAGATTTCGCAGACTACTCATCTGCGCGATGATGCTGGCGGTTGTGATCGCCCTCATCCCGCAGGCGCAGCCGGCGTTCGCGGCCACGCAGTATCGCATTGTGGTCGACATCACGAACCAATTTGTGACGGTCCACCGCACGAGCGACGACGCGATCGTCCGCCGGATGATCTGCTCGACCGGCGCTTCCGGCACGCCGACGCCGACCGGCACGTTCACGATGCCGCAGAAGCGCAACAGCGGCGAGCGCAAGGAGTGGTACAAAATCGACAGCATCTGGGTCAAGTATGCCTCGCGCATCTACAACGGCATACTGTTCCACTCCTACCTGTTCAACTCCAAGAGCGATTCCTCCGCGAACAAGACCTCCGTCAACAAGCTCGGCTCGACGGCCTCGCACGGCTGCATCAGGCTGCGCGTGGCGGACGCGAAGTGGATCGCGCAGAACTGCCCGGCCGGCACGAAGGTCAAGATATACAAGAGCGGGAAGACCGACAGCTATGCCCGGTCGCTTCTGAAAGAGCAGAGCTACTCGGTCGACAGCGGCCTTACATACGCCGAATACGCCGGCGTTTCGACCGATCCGAACATTTGGGGGCGCAACCGCAAGGGCGACGACGTCAAGGCGCTGCAGCGGCGGCTGATCGCGCTGGGCTTCCTGGACGGCGCCGCCGACGGCATCTACGGCACGAACACCATGGCCGCGGTTCGGGCGTTCCAGGCGGCGGCGGGGCTCACCGCCAACGGCCTTGCCGATCCCGCGACCCGCGAGGCGATCTCCGCCGAGGATGCGCCCACCGGCACCTCCGCCACGCTCTCCGTGGGCGTCAGCGGCCCCGCCGTCAAAAACCTGCAGAATTCGCTCCGGGCGATCAAGCTCTACAGTGGCGACGCGGACGGCGTCTACGACCAGGAGCTCGCCGAGGCGGTCTCGCTGTTCCAGCGGCTCTACGGCTACACCGTCAGCGGAAAGGCCTCCGGCGCACTGCAGCGCGACGCCGCGGCCCGCGCCGCAAAGCTCAGGGAGCAGTTCGGGGACGCGGAATTCGAGGTCTCCATCTCGGAGTCGTCGGTCAAAATGGCGCGCGTGAAGGTCAGCTCGTCTTTGAACCTCCGCTCCGCCGCGAGCACGAGCTCCAAAATCCTCGGCAAGCTGAAAAACGGCGCCGAGGTCGTCGTGCTGGCGAAGGGCTCCTCGTGGACGAAGGTGCTCAGCGGCGCGAAGCAGGGCTACCTGAAGAACAGCTACCTGACGTTCTTCACAAGGTACTCCAGCAGCGCCGAGTACGCGCCGACGGAGCCGATCCTCACCGACCCCGGCTCGGCGCTCGACCCGGACGAGACGCTCGACCCGGACGAGACGCTCGACCCGGACGCGTCGCCGACGCCGACCCCGACGCCGACCCCGGTTCCGACGCCCGAGACGACCGTGCTGCCGGTGCAGTTGGCGAAGGTCAAGACGAACGGCGCGCGGCTGAACCTGCGCAAGACCCCGTCGACCAGCGGCAAGATCGTCGCCAGGCTCAACAACGGCACGGTGCTCAAGGTGGTCGAAAAGGGCAAGACATGGACAAAGGTCGACTACAAGGGGATCGTGGGCTTCGTGAAGAACAGCTATGTGAAGTTCTACACGGGCACGCAGGTCGTCACATTGCCGCCGACCGACCCGCCCACGCTGCCGCCGACCGATCCGCCCACGGACCCGCCGACCGATCCGCCGACCGATCCGCCGACGGACCCGCCGACCGATCCGCCGACGGACCCGCCGACGGACCCGCCCACGGACCCGCCTACGGACCCGCCGACCGATCCACCGACGGACCCGCCGACCGATCCGCCCACGGACCCGCCGACTGATCCACCGACGGACCCGCCGACCGACCCGCCCACGGACCCGCCGACCGATCCGCCTACGGACCCGCCGACCGACCCGCCGACCGATCCGCCGACCGATCCGCCGGAGGGCTGATGCCGCACCCGGCTTCCCGAGCGACCGCGCCTCCGTTGATGCGGACCGGCGCGGTCGCTCTTGAATCGGTGAAAAACTTGGGCGATTCCGTGAAAAGCGCGCCAAACGCGAAAAGATGTGGTATAATCGATACAACCCACAATCGCCCCCGGCATCGTCAGCCGGCGGAGGCCAGGGGCGTGCCATAATCAACAGAAACGGGACATGGGAGGAATCGCGATGTTCAAGCGAATCATGCTTGCGGTGCTGGCGCTGCTGCTCGCCGTGCCCGCGGCGACCGGCGCGTCCGGGGAATCCGGCGAAATCGCCCGGCTCGAGGCGCGCATCGCCGAATTGGAGCAGGAAAACGCGGAGCTTCGGGCGCTGCTCTCCGAGGAGGACAGCGCCCGACTGCTGGCCGCGCGCTTCAAGGGCGGCGTGATCACCGTCGCGGAGGCCAAGGCGGAGTACGAGTACCGCGCGTACATCTATTCGTCGATGGGCATGGACGAGCGCGAGTACGAGGACATCATCAAGGAAGAGGTGCTCAACGACCTGACCGAGGACGCCGTGCTCCGGCTGAAGGCGCGGGAGCTGGGCGTGTACGAGCCGGGGGAGGCGGAGAAGGCCGCGATCGCCGCGCGCGCGCAGGAAAGCCTCGACGGGATGATCGACTATTACCTGCCCTTCCTCGCCGATCCCTCCAGGACCGAGGCGGAGAACCGCGCGGCGGTCGTCGACTACCTGGCCACGGAGGACACGACGCTTGAGAGCCTGATCGACTCCGCGACCGCGCAGGCGTGGCGCGACCGGCTGTTCGCGCGCGCGACCGAGGAGCTCGTTCTCGGCGACGAGGAGCTGCGCCGCTACTACGACGAGGCGTGCTCGTCGGCGCAATTGACCTACACGACCGACCCCGGGAGCTACGAGGACGACCGCATGAACGGCGAGCCGGTTCTGTGGAACATGGAGGGCTACCGCCGGGTGAAGCGCATACTCGTCGCGCTCGACGCCGAGAGCGCGGAGCGCATGGCGGAGCTCACGGAGCAGCTCGGGGAGGCGACCGCCGAGACCGAGGTCGGCGCGCTGCTCGCCGAGATGGACGCGCTCTACCTGAAGCTCGACCCGATCGTGCAGGAGATTCTGACGCGCGCCGGGGCGGGCGACGATTTCAACCTGCTGATCGACGAGTACGGCGACGACCCCTTCATGCAGACCGAGCACGGCCGCGCGGAGGGCTATTACGTCAGCGCGTCGAGCGAGACGCTCGACGAGGAGTTCGTGCTGGAGGCGATGGCGCTGGGGAAGCCCGGCGACATCTCCGGGCCGGTCGAGTGCGCCGACGGCGTGTACATCCTGCGCTACGAGGCGGACGTCGCGCCCGGCCCGGTCGGCTACGAGGAATTCCTGACAAACGAGCAGATGCGCGCGCGCGTCGAGCAGAGCGCCCGCAACGAGTATTACTTCGAACAGGTCGACAAGTGGCTCGCGGAGGCCGGGATCGAGCGCTTCCCCGAGAACTTCTGACCCGAGGCCGCGAGCCGGACAAGGCCCGCATTCGCGTGCGGGTCTTTTCATGGATAAGGAGAATCCGTATGAAAAAACTTGGATTTGGGATGATGCGCCTGCCGCTTGTCGACCCGGACGATCTCAAGAGCATCGACCAGCCAGCCGTCAACGCGATGGTCGACGCGTTTCTCGAGGCCGGCTTCAACTACTTCGACACCGCCTACCCCTACCATCAGGGCCGGAGCGAGGTCGCGGTCGGCGAGGCGCTGTCGAAGCGGCATCCGCGGGAGAGCTTCCTGCTCGCGGACAAGATGCCGACGTTCTTCGTCAGGGACCCCGCGGACTACCCGAGGATTTTCGAGGAGCAGCTCGAGCGCTGCAAGGTCTCCTACTTCGACTATTACCTTCTGCACTCGCTCGGCGCGAAGAACTACGAGAAGACGCTTCGGTGCGACGGGTTTTCGTTCGTCGGGCGGCTGAAGGAGGAGGGGAGGGTCCGGCGCGCCGGCTTCTCGTTCCACGACAAGGCCGAGCTGCTCGACCGGATATTGACCGAGCACCCGGAGATGGAGTTCGTGCAATTGCAGATCAACTACGCGGACTGGGAGAACGAGTCGATCGAGGCGCGCAAGTGCTACGAGGTCGCGCTCCGGCACCACAAGCCCGTCGTCGTCATGGAGCCGGTCAAGGGAGGCTCGCTCGCGCAGGTTCCCGAGCGCGCGGAGGCGCTTTTCAAGGCGCGCCGCCCCGAAAAGAGCGTCGCCTCGTGGGCGCTCCGGTACGCCGCGTCGCTCGACGGCGCGTTCATGGTGCTGAGCGGCATGAGCTCGATGGAGCAGTTGACGGACAACATCGCGACGATGCGCTCGTTCGAGCCGCTCGCTTTGGACGAGCGGGCGATCGTCGAAGAGGTCGCGCGGATCATCGAGGAGAGCATCGCGGTTCCGTGCACCGCCTGCGGGTACTGCGTCGACGCGTGCCCCCAGCGCATCCCGATCCCCCGATACTTCGCGCTCTACAACAACCAGAACCGGTTCCGGCTCGTGCCCTCGCACACCACCTACTACAACAACCTCGCGCTCGATCACGGCAGGGCGTCGGACTGCATCGCCTGCGGCCGGTGCGAGTCGAGCTGTCCGCAGCACATCCCGATCATCGACTGCCTCCGGGACGTCGCGGACGTGTTCGATCGGAAATGACCAGAAAGACCGAAGGTTTTGCGTGTCGGCGGGCGGGGGTACGGTTCCGCACGCCGACGATCGGGCGGAAATGATCAGCAAAACCGAAGGTTTTGCGTGTCGGCGGGCGGGGGTACGGTTCCGCACGCCGACGATCGGGCGGAAATGATCAGCAAAACCGAAGGTTTTGCGTGTCGGCGGG
>JAAYZL010000102.1 GCA_012514855.1 Clostridiales bacterium | reverse complement strand
CGCCGGCGTGAACCGCTTCGTCGCCGTGGCGATCGCCGGCTCCGGCGCGCAGTCGTGGCCCTGCGGCATCTGCCGGCAGGTGCTCAACGAGTTTTCCGACGACATGCGCGTAATCTGCGGGCAATTCGGCCATGATTTTGAGGTCGTAAAGCTCGCGGAGCTGCTGCCGCGCGCGTTCGGGCCGGAGCAGCTCCGGGGAGGTTCCGATGGAGAATAAAGCGTTTCGCTCGGGCTTCGTGGCGATCCTGGGCCGCCCGAACGTCGGAAAGTCGAGCCTGATGAATAGGTTTGTCGGAGAAAAGGTCGCGATCGTGTCCGAGCACCCGCAGACGACGCGCGCGAAGCTGCTCGGGGTCGCGACGGACGCGGATTGGCAGATCGTGTTCGTCGACACGCCGGGGCTGCACAGGCCGCGCACGAGGCTCGGCGAGTATATGGTCAGGGCGGCGAGCGAGGCGCGCGAGGGCGTCGACGCGGTGCTCGTCGTCGTCGACGGGCAGTTCATCGGCGGCGGCGACCGCGCGATCCTCGAGGACGTCCGAAAGATGTCGTGCCCGAAATTCCTCGCCGTCAACAAGATCGACCTCTGCACCCCCGAAAAGCTGATGCCGCAGCTGCAGCAGTTGAACGACTGCGGCTTTGACAAGATCGTGCCGGTGTCCGCCCGCCGCGGCGACAGCGTGGACGCGCTTTTGAAGATGCTCGCGGCCGCGATGCCCGAGGGCCCGCGGTACTTTCCCGACGACATGATCACCGACCAGCCCGAGCGCGTGCTCTGCGCGGAGATCATCCGCGAGAAGGCGCTCAACAACCTGCGGGACGAGATACCGCACGGCGTCGGCGTCGAGATGCTTTCGATCCAGGAGCTCCGGCCGGGGCTGACCGAAATCCACGCGAACGTGTACTGCGAGAAGGCGTCGCACAAGTCGATCATCATCGGAAAGCAGGGCTCGATGCTCGGAAAGATCGGCACGGAGGCCAGGCTCGACATCGAGCGGCTGCTCGACACAAGAATTTCTTTAAAGCTCTGGGTCAAGGTGCGCGAGGACTGGCGCAACCGCACGGGCGACCTGCGCGCGCTCGGCTACGAGGACGGCTAAACATGCCCCCGCTCGTGACGCCTGCGCTGGTCATCCGGCGCGCGGACTACGCGGACTACGACCGCATGGTCACGCTGTTCACGCCCGAGCACGGGCGGCTCGACGCGGTCGCGCGCGGCTGCCGCAGGCCCAAGTCGCCGCTGGTAAACGCCGCGGAGCCGTTCGTCAGCGGCGAGTACCAGCTCTTCCAGCGCGGCGACCGCTACTCGATCGAGCAGTGCCAGCTTCGCGAGGGCTATTTCGCGCTGCGCGAGGACTACGACCGGCTCGTGCACGGCGTCTATTGGCTGAAGCTGATCGACGCGGGCGTGCCGCGCGACGTGCCGGCGCCGGAGCTCTACCGGGCGACGCTCGAGGCGCTCGCGCATTTGAGCTACTCCGGCCTCTCCCCCGCGATGCTGACGATGGCCTACGAGATGCACTTCATGGCGCTGTCCGGCTATCCGCCGCGCGTCGATTCGTGCGTCCGGTGCGGCCGGCCGGTCGAGGGCGCCGCGCGGTTTGACGCCCGGCTCGGCGGCGCGGTCTGCGACTCGTGCCCGAGCGGAGCGCCCGGAATCTCCGACGGCGCGCGAAGAATCCTCCTGAAACTGCCGCGCACGCGGTTCGGGAGCGTTGAAAAGCTCGTCGGTCACCCGGACTGGCCGGAGGCCGCGCGGCTTTTCCGGCTCTACATACAGGACAGGATGCAGATTTCCCCAAAATTCCTCCCGCCGCTCGTTTCAAGGGAACAGGACCGATAAATCCGCGGGGAGGGAAAACCATGCTGCACCGCCTTGAAGTTGCGTATGTGCCCACGCCGCTTGAGCCGCGCCTGACCGTCGGGGAGCTGATCAGCTTTCACTACTACCAGTACGCGCCCACCTACTCCGGCCTCATCGAGCAGCACGATTTTTGGGAGATGGTCTATGCCGACAGCGGCCGGATCATCTGCAACGCCGGCGGCAAGGAGGTGAAGCTCGCGCAGGGGCACGCGATCTTTCACCCGCCGATGGAGGAGCACAGCGTCGTCGCGCTCGGCTCGAGCGGAAACGCATGCATTTTGTCGTTCACGTCGCCGGAGCTCGATCCGCAGATGTTCCGGGGGGTGGTCGTCCCGTTTTCGAAGCAGCAGCGCGACCTCGTCAGCGAGGTCTACGCCGAGGGGCGCAAGCTGTTCGAGCCGCCGTACAACGCGTTTGTGCAGGCGCGGCTGAAGCTCCGCGAAAACGCCCCGTTCGCCTCCGGTCAGATGATCCGGAACATGCTGGAAAACCTGCTGATCCTTCTCGTTCGCGACCTGATGCGAAACCAAGCCGCGCCGGAGCCGGACGCCGAGGGGCGGCTGCCGGCCTACCGCCGCACGCATTACAACGCGGAGGAGATCGCGCAGAAAGTCGTCGAGCACCTCGAAAAGCACATCGGCGGGAAGCTGTCGATGCGGGACATCTGCGCCGAGATGGCCTTCTCCGACGGGCATCTGCAGAATATCTTCAAAAAACAGACGGGCCAGAGCATCATCCACTACTTCAACACCATGAAGATGGAGTGCGCGAAGAAATTGATCTGCGAGGGACAGTATACCTTCACGCAGATCGGCGGCATGCTCGGCTTCAGCTCGATCCACTACTTCTCGCGCGTGTTCAAGGCCCACGTGCACATGTCGCCGAGCGAATATGAAAAGTCCGTCCGCATGAGCGCGATGCGCTGACCGCGCCAATGATTCAAATTTTGTGCAAACAAACAGGTGTATTGTGTAAATACAAAACTGGGGGCAACGGCTATAATATATGTGTTAAGTTTCCGGTTACCATCGGGCACTTTGAAAGGAGAAGGGTTTATGAAGCGGTTTATGGCCATTGTCCTGTGTCTCACCATGATCCTGACGGCCTTCGCGGGAATCGCCGAGGCGGACATCTCGACGCTCGAGGGCTGGGCGGCCGGGATCAAGCAGCAGTCCGGCGGAAAGACGATCACCGTCGCGATGGCGTCGCACCCCTCGACGGAGGCCTTCCAGACGATGTCGGACGAATTCACGGCGCTGACCGGAATCTCCGTCGTCTGGGACGTTGTGGAAGAAACCAACCTGAAGAGCAAGCAGCTGATGGACACCAACGGCGCCTACGACGTGTTCATGGTCGACGCGTTCTGGATGAGCGAGTACGCCTCGAAGGACGTGCTGATCCCGATCGCCGAGTACGCCGAGGACCCGGCGAAGACCCCCGCGTGGTTCGACTATGAGGACATCATGGCGGCGTACCGCAACGGCATCGCGGGCGCGAACGGCGTCAACTACGGCATCCCGACCGCGGGCGAGACGCGCTTCATCGCCTATCGCACCGACCTGTTCGAGAAGTACGGAAAAGAGCCGCCCAAGACCATGGACGAGTACCTCGAGCTCGCGCAGTTCTTCACCGGCAAGGAGGACAGCCCCTACGGCGTCGCGATGCGCGCCCAGCGCGGCATCCACTTCGCGTCCGGCTGGATGAGCCTGATGTACAACTTCGGCGGCGGCTTCCTCGACCAGGCGTCGATCCTGACCGGCGAGCCCGTCGTGACCTGCACGACCGAGGAGACCATCGCGTCGCTCGACTTCTACGTGAACCTGCTCAAGTGCGCGCCGCCGGACGTCGGCACCTACACGCACGAGGAGGCGCTGGGCGCGTTCCTGTCGGGCAAGACCGCGATGTGGCTCGACGCGACGGCGCTCGCGAACCAGATCACGAATCCCGCGACGTCGACCGTCGCCGACAAGGTCGCGTTCGTTCCCACCCCCACCGGCCCGGACGGGGACGGCGCGGCGCTGGCGGGCTGGAACCTGTCGATCCCGAAGACCTCGAAGAACCCCGACGAGGCGTGGGCGTTCATCTGCTTCATGGCCAGCCGCGAGAAGTCGATCGACTACGTCAAGGCCGGCGGCACCGCCACCCGCGCGTCCGTGTTTGAGAACGCGGAGCTCGCGGCGCTGAACCCGTCGTTCGAGGCGCAGAAGCTGGCGCTGGTCTCCGCGAACGGCCTCGTCGAAAAGGGCCTGTCGTGGATTCCGCAGCACGACCAGATCAACCAGATCCTCGAGATCGGCGGCAACTACGGGAGCGCCGCGCTCGCGGGAGACATCGAGGTCGCGGACGCGTGCGCGAAGATGCAGCTCGACATCGAGGACCTGCTCGGCTACTAAACCGCGCTGAACGAACAGAACCGAGGGGCCGTCTCATGCGCATGGGAGAGACGGCCTCTCCGTTTTGAACGATGGAGATGGTTGCCATGATCGGAAATCCCAAAAGGGGCCCGCGCGCCGAAGGGGGCTTCATTCGCCGGCTGTTCGCCAGGAATCCGCACTGGAAGTACATCGCTCCGGCGATGACGGTGCTGTTTCTGCTGTCGATCGTGCCGACGCTGTTCCTCTTCGGCATCAGCTTCACGAACTACCAGCTCGGCTGGAAGCTCGACCGCGCGAAGTTCGTCGACGTCCGCAACTACACGCGGCTGTTCAGCGGCCGCGACGTGGACTTCTGGCACGCGGTCGAGATCAGCCTCGAGTTCATGGTGCTGGCGACGCTGATCCAGCTCGTGCTCGGGTTCGTCATCGCGCTGATGCTCAACAAGTACGAGTTCAGGCTCAAGCCGCTTATGGTGGGCATCTTGATTGTGCCGCTGGCGATGACCCCGGCGATTGCCGGGCAGATGTGGAAGCTGATGTTCAACGCCGAGTACGGGCTGATCAACTACGTGCTGACCGCGCTGTTCGACGCGAAGGTCACGTGGCTCTCGAGCGACATGGCGTTCTGGTCGATTTTGATCGTGGACATCTGGCAGTTCACGCCGTTTGTGACGCTGATACTGTACGCGGGGCTACGGTCGCTGCCGACGGAGCCGCTCGAGGCCGCGATGATCGACGGCGCGAGCCCGATGCGGACGATCTTCCACATCACGATTCCGATGATGAAGAAGCTGATCTTTCTGGCGCTTCTGCTCCGCGCGGTCGACGCCCTGAAGCTGTTCGACACGGCGTTCGTGCTGACGCAGGGCGGGCCCGGAAACGCGACGGAGTTTTTGAGCCTGCACGTATACCGGCTGGTCAACGCGCAGAACGGGCTGCTCGG
>JAAYZL010000574.1 GCA_012514855.1 Clostridiales bacterium | reverse complement strand
GCCGATGCAGGCTCTGAGCGAGGACATAGCCCGGCACTGGCGGGAGGGAAATGCGCCGGGCCTTGTGCTGATCGAGGACGTGATGGGTTCGGGCAAGACGGAGGCGGCGATCTATCTCGCCGCGCGCCTGATGCGCGCGTGGAACAAGACCGGGCTCTACATGGCGCTGCCCACCGCCGCGACGAGCAACAACATGCACCTGCGGATGCGCGAGCTGCTGAAAAACCACGGCTTGGCTTCTCCCAGGCTGATGCACGCACAATCCTGGTTGGTTTCGCGGGGATTGGACGGTGGAGAAGGGGATGCACAGGAGTGGCTGGCGCCCGTCAAGCGCGCGATGCTTTCGCAGTATGCGGTCGGAACCGTCGACCAGGCGATGCTCAGCGTGATGCCGGTCAAATCCGGTGTGCTCCGGCTGCTGTGCCTGTCTTCGAAGGTGCTCATTCTGGACGAAATACACGCCTATGACGCGTATATGCAGGAAATCCTTCAGCGGTTGCTCCAATGGTGCTCGGCGATGGGCGTTCCGGTCATCCTGCTGTCGGCGCCGCTGCCTTCCGCGCTCAGATCGCGGCTTCTCGAGGCGTATTCGGGTGTCAGGAGCGATGCGGTACCCCAGTCGTATCCGCCCGTCGGCTGCGTCCGACGCGGGGAGGCACCGATATTTTTCGGGCTGCCAATCGAGCCTGCGAAGATCAGTGTGTCGCTTGAAATGCGCCCGATTCTCGGGAAAGCAGAGGACATTGCCGACCTCGCGCTGTCGCGCGTCACGAACGGCGGATGCCTCGGCGTCGTGCTCAACACCGTCGCGGACGCGCAGGAGGTCTTCGACCGCATTCTCAAGCGGGCGGATAAGGGCATCGACTGCCTGCTGTTTCACGCGCGATTTCCGCTGGAGGATCGCCTGCGGATCGAGGATGCGTGCGTCAGGTGGTTCGGGAAGGGGGGCGAGCGGCCCGGTCGGGCCATTCTCGTTGCGACGCAGACGGTCGAGCAAAGCATCGACATCGATCTGGACGAATTGATCACCGCGCTGTGCCCGATCGACCTGCTCTTGCAGCGAATCGGCCGGGAGCATCGGCATGCACTGACCCGGCGCCCGGAGAACATGAGGAGCGCCCGGGCAATCGTCCTGGCGCCGGAGTCGGGCACACTTGACATTTCATCCCTCGCGGTCTATGCGCCGGTCATACTGCGCCGGACGCTTGAGTTGCTGCGTTCCCGCGACCAAATCGAACTGCCCGCGGAAATTCGCCCGCTTGTCGAGCGCGTCTACGACGAGAGCCCGGCCGCGCCGGACGCGGAGCACATGAAGGAATGGTTCGGCTGGCTGACCCAGAGCATGCTCAAGAAGTCCAATGCGGGATGCGCCGTGTACGATCGCCCCAGACCCGATCGCTTTTTCGCGCTCAACCGGCCCGGCATGGAGATCGTCGGCGAGGGATCGGACGACCTGGTTCTGCGCGGCGTGCGCACGCGCGACGGAGACAATGGCCTGCGCGCCGCGATCCTGCCCGCCGCTGCGGTGCGCGACCCGGAGCGGCCGACGCGCGAGTAGGCGGGGCGCGTTCTGAAGCGATCGTTCCCGATGCCCGCCTC
>JAAYZL010000573.1 GCA_012514855.1 Clostridiales bacterium | reverse complement strand
TCGTCTCCTCGAAGAACCTCTACGGCGGCACGCGCAACCTCTTCTCGAACACGCTGCGCGAGCAGGGGTTGTCCGTGACCTACGTCGACCCCGCCGACCCGGAGAATTTCCGCCGGGCGATCCGCGAAAACACGAAGCTCCTGTTCTCGGAGACGCTCGGCAACCCGAACTCCGACGTCGTCGACCTCAACGCAATCGCGGACATCGCGCACGGGCACGGCATACCGTTTATCGTCGACAGCACGTTCGCGACGCCCTATCTGCTGCGCCCGATCGAGTACGGCGCCGACGTGGTCGTCCACTCGGCGACGAAGTTCTTGGGCGGCCACGGGACGGTCATGGGCGGCGTCATCGTCGACGCGGGCAAGTTCGACTGGGCTTCCAATGACAAGTTCCCCGGCCTCTCGCGGCCGAACCCGTCCTACCACGGCGCGGTGTTTGCGGAGGTCTGCGGGAACCTCGCCTACATCCTGAAGGCGCGCACGACGCTCCTGCGCGATCAGGGCGCGGCGATCTCGCCGTTCAACTCGTTTTTGCTGCTGCAGGGATTGGAGACGCTGTCGCTCCGCGTCGAGCGGCACGTCGAGAACGCGCTGAAGGTCGTCGAATTCCTCCAAAACCACCCGCAGGTCGAGCGCGTCAACCACCCGTCGCTCGCGACCGGGCGCGCGAAGGCGCTCTACGGCGAATACTTCCCGCGCGGCGCGGCGTCGATCTTCACGTTCGAGATCAGGGGCGGGGCCGAGGCCGCGCGGAAGTTCTCCGAGAGCCTGAAATTGTTCTCGCTGCTCGCGAACGTCGCGGACGTGAAGTCGCTCGTCATCCACCCGGCGTCGACGACGCACTCGCAGCTCTCCCCGGAGGAGCTTCTGGAGGCCGGCGTCCGGCCGAACACCGTCCGGCTCTCCGTCGGCACCGAGCACATCGACGACATACTCGCCGACCTCCGGGACGGCTTCGACGCCGTCGCGCAACTTTGAAAGGAGACCCTCCCATGTCCAAAATCTACAAATCGGCGGACGCGCTGATCGGCCGCACGCCGCTTCTGGAGCTTGCGAACCTCGAGCGGGAGCTCAACCTCCCGGCGAAGCTCTACGCGAAGCTCGAGTTGTTCAATCCCGCCGGCTCCGTCAAGGACCGCATCGCAAAGTCCATGATCGACGACGCGGAGCAGAGGGGGCAACTCACGCCCGGCTCGGTCATCATCGAGCCGACGAGCGGCAACACCGGCATCGGGCTCGCTTCCGTCGCCGCCGCGCGCGGCTACCGGATCGTGATCGTCATGCCGGAGACCATGAGCGTCGAGCGCCGCCAGCTCATGAAGGCCTACGGCGCCGAGCTCGTGCTGACCGAGGGCGCGAAGGGCATGAAGGGCGCGATCGCGAAGGCGGAGGAACTCGCGAAGGAGATTCCGAACGGCTTCATCCCCGGCCAGTTCGTCAACCCCGCGAACCCCGCCGTCCACTTCGCGACGACCGGCCCCGAGATCTGGGACGACACCGACGGAAACGTCGACATCCTCGTCTCCGGCGTCGGCACCGGCGGCACGATCACCGGCGCGGGCGGCTATCTCAAGTCGAAGAACCCGAAAATTAAAGTCGTCGCGGTCGAGCCGGCGGACTCCCCGGTGCTCTCCGGCGGCGCGCCGGGGCCCCACAAGATTCAGGGCATCGGCCCGGGCTTTGTTCCGGACGTGCTCGACACGGCGATCTACGACGAGATCATCGCCGTCGCGTCGGACGACGCGTTTGCGACCGGCAAG
>JAAYZL010000572.1 GCA_012514855.1 Clostridiales bacterium | reverse complement strand
CCGCTTCGGACTTCGCGCGCCGCATCCGGGAGACCGAGGAGATCTATCCCTACCTCGTCGCCGAGGCCGACGGAAAGATCGTCGGCTACGCCTACGCGCACCGCTTCCGCGAGCGCGCGGCGTATCAGTGGGGCGCGGAGCTGTCGATCTACCTCGTTCGGGACCACCACCGCCGCGGCACCGGCCGCGCGCTGTACGAGGCGCTGCTGAAGATCCTGAAGAGGCAAGGCTTCCGCATGGCCTACGGCTGCATCACAATCCCGAACCCCGCGAGCATCGCGCTGCACGAGAAGCTCGGCTTTCGGTCAATCGGCGCGTTCCGCTCCGCGGGCTGGAAGGGCGGCGCGTGGCACGACGTCATGTGGTTCGAGCGCAGGCTCGGCGCGGGATCAAGCGCGCCCTCTCCGATCGTCCCCATCGGGGAGATCGACGTCTCGGATATACTCGACGCCTATCGCGAGGACTGATCGCGGTTCCTGACCGCCTCGTAGAGCGGGGAGCCGGGCTCGAACGTCTCTCCGGGTACGGTGATCCATACACAGCGGAGGCCGTCGCGGTAGGCAAGAAGGAACTCGTTGCCGTACCGGAGGTCCACGCTGCCCTCGTCGAGCGACAGATCGCGCAGAACGGCCTCGTCGAGCGAATAATCGGTGTAGTACTTCGCAACGTCGTCATACACGTACTCGGCGACCCACTCCCAGCGGCTATCGTAGACGCGGCATTTGATGCGGTTGCCGCCGCCCTCGGAGGTGTACTCCCACTGATCCGGCACGAACAGCGAGTGCTGCGTCGGTTCCAGCTCGATTTCGCCGGGCTCAATGCCGTAGACGGACGCGACCGTGTACGGCGGCCTGTCGAGCGGCCGTACGTGACCCTGATCGAAGAACCATAGGGGACCCAAAAGAAGGGCAGTGATCAAAAGGAGTGCCAGGAGGACAATGGTCTGCTTTCGCCGATGCCCGCGCCCGCGGACAAATACCGCTTTCTTGGCGTCGAGCTCCGGCAGGGAGTTGCGAGCACCCGCCTTGACGGCAATCGCACGGCGGGATCGGGAGAGGAAGTTGGTGATAGCGTAGACATAGGCGGCGACGAGAAACAGCCACATAGCGATGGAATATGTAGCCAAACCCTGCCGCAGCCCCCAGCCGGGCTCGTACAAAAGCCGACCGAGAAGGTTAAAACTACCTGTGACAAACACAAACAACTGAAAGGGAATCCGCGCATGCCTCCACCGCAGCCTTTTCAGCGCGCGCGCCTCGGCGTCCGGTTCGGCTTCGATCTCCGCCGCCTCCCCGGTCGTACCGACGAATATGTAGCAGTGCTGGTGCTGGCCGAGGTACTTCCATCCCGCTTCCTCGCGGGGCTTGATAAACGCGTTCTCGGCGGCTTCGCGAACCTGCCAGCCCCGAATCCACGGGGGCGCAAACAGCTCGATCCGGCAGCGCGCCATTGAAGGCAGTTGCGTGTAGCGGAGCACCGCGCGGTCGCTCTCGACGGAGGACAGAACCCAGCCCTCCTGCGCGCGCCGGTTGAAGTACTGCTCCGCCGCGCGCGCGTGGAGCCAGAATTCGGTCTGAAAGCCGACCTCCTCGTAGAGCTCCTCGCTCTTCCAGGCCATGGCGTGCCCTCCCGATCTTTTCCTGCGCTTCCATTATAAGGCAAATTTGCGTTCGCGTAAAGCCCTGCCCGTCGAAAGATACGCTATCGGCGCCGAACCGTCGCTAAACCGAAACTTTGCTTGAGCGAACTGCCCGTCTGTGATAGAATATACAACTTAAAGGGGGCGATGTTTTGCGCAAGGAACTTGCATTTGCGCTGAAGACGACGATACCGGTCGCCTGCGGCTACATATTCCTGGGCATGGCGTTCGGGATTCTGCTCAGCAACGCCGGCTACGGCCTCGTGTGGGCGCTTCTGTCGAGCGTGTTCGTCTACGCGGGCTCGATGCAGTTCGTGATGGTCGCGCTGCTCGCGTCCGCCGCGCCGCTGCTGGCGGTCGCCGTGACGACGTTCCTCGTCAACGCGCGGCACATCTTCTATGGGCTGGGCTTTATCGAGCGGTTCCGGAAGATGGGCGCGAAGTTTCCGTACATGGTGCTCTCGCTGACCGACGAGACGTATAGCGTGCTCTGCTCCGTGCAATACCCCGCCGGGCTCTCGGAGGATCGCTGCGCGCTGTTTATCTCGCTGTTCGACCAGCTCTACTGGGTGCTCGGCTCCGTGCTCGGCGCGGCGGCGGGGCAGCTGATCCCCTTCGACATGACGGGCGTCGACTTCGCGATGACGGCGCTGTTCGTCGTGATCTTCGTCGACCAGTGGAAGCAGTACCCGTCGCACATCCCGGCGGTGACCGGAGCGGTCTGCGCGGCCGCGTCGCTTCTGCTGTTCGGGCCCGCGAACTTCCTGCCGATTGCGCTGGCGGCGGCGGTGGGCGTATTGATCGCGCTGCGCGGGAAGCTGGAGGGAAACGCATGAACGCGCACGAAATTTTGATCGTCGCGGTCGTCGCACTCGTCACGTGGCTCACGCGCGCGCTGCCGTTCGCCGTGTTCGGAAAGCGCCGGCTGCCCAGGATCGTCGTCTACCTCGGCCGCGTGCTGCCGCCCTCGATCATGGCGGCGCTCGTCGTCTACTGCCTGAAGGGCCTCGATTTCACGCGGTTCCCGTTCGGGCTCGCCGAAATCCTCTCCGTCGCGGTCGTCGCGCTCGTCCACCTGTGGAGGAAGAACGCGCTTCTGAGCATCTTCCTCGGCACCGCGTGTTACATG
>JAAYZL010000571.1 GCA_012514855.1 Clostridiales bacterium | reverse complement strand
GAGGTGGAGCGGATCAACTCCCTCGTGGAGGCGCTGATTAATTATGCGCGGCCCGTCAGGGGCGAGAAGGAGCGCGTGGACGTCGCCAGGCTGATCGACGACAGCGTCTGCCTTTACCGCGCGGCGGCCGGCGACATGGGCATCCGGTTGAGCGCGTGCGCGCAGGAGTCGCTCTATATTTGGGCGAGCGGGGACAGGATCAAACAGGCGCTGATCAATTTCATCACCAACGGGCTGGAATCCATGGAGCAGAAGATGAAGGAGGAACCCTGCGCGGTCCCGCCCGAGCTCCGGGTCAGGGCGTGGCGCAGCGGCGATCGGGTGAACATCTCCGTGCGCGACGAGGGCACGGGCATGACGCCGGAGGAGATCGAGCTCTGCTCCGAGCCTTTTTACACCACCAAGGCGAAGGGCACGGGGCTGGGCATGGCGCTGGCCAAGCAGTTTATCAACGACAACGACGGAAAAATGACGGTCCGCAGCGAAAAAGGCGGTTTTACCGAAATCGTGATGCAGTTTCAGGAGGTGGGGGAATGAAGCCTTGCGTGCTCGTGATCGACGACGAGGAAAGCATCTGCTCATCCGTGCGATTCGCGCTCTACAAGGAATATGACGTGATGACCGCCTGCTCCGCGCGCGAGGCGCTCGCGTGCATCCGCACGGGGGATGTGGACATCGCGCTGCTGGATTTGCGCCTCGGGGAGAGCAACGGACTCGATTTGCTCCCGCAGATCAAGGAGCTCGACCCCGGAGCGGTCGTGCTGATGATGACGGCTTACGGCACCGTGGACCTTGCGGTGCAGGCCATGAAGAACGGCGCGTTCAACTTTTTGCTCAAGCCTCTGGATTTCGAGCAACTGCTCGTCCATGTCCGGCAGGCGGCGGAACTCGCGCGTGCCAAAGAGCAGCTCCTGTTTTTGAAGAGCCAGATGGAGCAGGATGGGCGCTATAACGAGATCATCGGCAAAAGCGAGGGGATCCGCGCGGTCTGCAAGATGATCGACAAGCTCAAGGACATCGACACCGCCGTGACCGTCACCGGGGAAAGCGGCGTGGGCAAGGAGCTTGTGGCCCGGGCGCTGCATTTCAGCGGCAGGCGCAGGGAGGAGCGCTTCGTGGTGATCAACTGCGCGGCGGTTCCGGCGAACCTTTTGGAGGAGGAGTTCTTCGGGCACAAGCGGGGCTCCTTTACCGGCGCGATGCAGGACAAGAAAGGAAAGTTCGAAATCGCGGATGGGGGCACGCTGTTCCTGGATGAAATCGGCGACCTTCCCCTGGAGCTGCAGGGCAAGATGCTTCGCGTGCTTCAGGACAAGGAGTTTACGCCGCTGGGCGGCACGGAGCCCAGGAAGGTGGACGTGCGGGTGGTCGTCGCCACCAACAGGGACCTGAAGGGTATGGTCGCGCAAGGGCGCTTCCGCCCCGATTTGTATTACCGCATCCACGTGATGGAAATCCGCGTCCCTCCCCTGCGCGAGCGGCGGGAGGATATCCCGGATTTGTGCGGCCTGTTCATAAAGAAGTTTTCCGCCCAGCAGAACAAATCGGTGACGCACATCACAAAGCCCGCGATGGAGAGCCTGATGCGATACGGCTATCCGGGCAACATCCGCCAGCTGTCCAACATTCTCGAATATGCCATGATCTTCTCCACGGACGGGAAAATCGACCTCAAGGACCTTCCCGAGGAGATCCGGGGCGCCGCGCATGAGGGCGCGTTTCAGCAGGTTGGCGAGGAAGCGGCGGCGGAGTACCTGGCCGGGAAAACGATCAGGCACATCGAGAGGATGGCCATCGCCGCCACACTGAAGAAGAACGGCGGGCGGCGGGATATCACCGCGGCGGAGCTGGGCATCAGCGTCAGAGGGCTGATAAACAAAATAGCCGAATACCATTTGAAATAGGCGCGCGCAGGAATTGCACGGAGCCATGCGCAAAAATTGCACATGATCCCGGCGCAGGGCGCGCTTTGAAACGAGCGGGGGCGCTTTTCCTCATCCGCGCGGCAAAACCGCGTTGACGAACTCGCTTGCCGCGCCGCTCCATACATACGATTTTTTCCGGTTTTGATTCGGTGCTTCATATGGCACGGAAATTGCTTTGTATTATACAAACCACATTTTTCAGAGGAGGAAAACGAGATGAG
>JAAYZL010000570.1 GCA_012514855.1 Clostridiales bacterium | reverse complement strand
TTTTCGTTGCGTATGTACCGGATGATCGCCTCGTCGAGCGCCATGCCGCCGGTGCGCATCGAGCGCGTCGCGACGACGCCGTGGATCGAGAGCACGGCGACCTCGGTCGTGGAGCCGCCGATGTTGACGACCATCACGCCCTTCGGCTCCGCGATCGGAACGCCCGCGCCGACCGCCGCGGCGACCGTCGAGCGGATCAGCGCGGCCTTTCTGGCTCCGAGCGTGCGGACGGCATTTTCCAGGGCCTGCCGCTCGACCTTCGTCGTTCCCTGCGCCATCGAGACGACGACGCGCGAGCGCTCGAGCGCCCGCTTGCGGCCGATCGCCTTTTCGGAAAGCGCCCGAACCAGCAGCGACGCGAGCTCCTGGTCCCCCACCGCGCCGTCCATGACCGGCGAGAGAAGCACCGCCTGTCTGGGCGTCCTGCCGAGCATCTGCCTGGCGTCGCGGCCGACGGCGAGCACATGCTCCGGGTTCTCGCACAGCGAGAGCACGTAGCTCGGCTCGCGAAGCACCACGCCCTCGTTCTCCAGAAAGATCGTCACGTTCGCGGAACCGAGGTCGATTCCCACGCCGCCGGATGAAAATACGCCCATCAGTGCCCCTCCCGAACGGGTTTTTTCTTCAGAAATTCTTTGAGCATCCGCTCGACGTCGTCGACCGGAAAGCCCATCACGTTTTCATAGGGGCCGTCGATCCCTTCGACGAACGCGCCCGCTCCGCCCTGTATGCCGTAGGCGCCGGCCTTGTCCATCGGCTCGCCGCTTTCGATATAGCCGAGGATTTCGGCGTCCGAAAGCTCGCGGAAGCGCACGCCGGTCCGGACGACCTCGGCCGACGCGCGGCCGGTCGCGGCGTCGAGCAGGCACACGCCGGTGAACACGTCGTGCTCCTTTCCCGACAGCGCGCGGAGCATCGAAAACGCGTCCTCCTCATCGACCGGCTTTCCGAGCGCGCGGCCGCCCAAGGACACCAGCGTGTCGGACGCTATGACGATCCCGGACAGATAGCCCTCGGCCGCCATTCTCGCCTTTCGCTCGGCGAGCGTCCGGACGACCTCGTCCGCGGGCCCTTCGACGCGCTCGTCGACGTCCGGCGCGCAGGTCTCAAACGCGTATCCCATGCGCCGCAAGAGCTCGTGGCGGCGCGGCGACCCGGAGGCCAAAATCAGCCGGAAGTGCTGCTCCATGCCGGAACCTTCCCCTCATGCCTTGCGGTATTATAGCATACAACCATGTCGTTGGAAAGCAATTTCCCCCTATGTTCCCGTTTTGTCACACAATTGCCCCATCCGTTATGAGCGCCTCCGCCGCGCGGATGCCGTCGACGGCGGCGGAGAGAATCCCCCCGGCGCAGCCCGCGCCCTCGCCGCATGGGTACAGTCCCCCGACCGACGCCTCGCCCCGCGCGTCCCGGTCGATGCGAAGCGGCGAGCTCGAGCGCGTCTCCGGCCCGGTCAGCACGGCGCCCGGAGAAGCGAATCCCTTGAGCCTCCTGTCGAACAGGGCGATCGCCGCCCGCATGGAGGCGACCGCGTAGTCCGGCAGGCACTTCGAGAGGTCGGTGTATTCGACGCCCGGAAGGTAGCTCGGACGGACGTCCCCGGCGCCGGCGGACGCCCTCCCCGCGAGGAAGTCCCCGACCAACTGCGCCGGCGCGCGGAAGTCTCCGCCGCCCGATTCAAACGCCGCGCGCTCCCATTGCCGCTGGAAGCGCACGCCCGCGAGCGGATCATTTCCCGGGAAATCCGCGGGAGAGACCGACACGAGCAGCGCGCTGTTCGCGTTTTTGCCGTCGCGCGCGAACGGGCTCATGCCGTTTGTGACGACGCCGCCCGGCTCCGACGCCGCCGCGACGACGGTCCCGCCCGGGCACATGCAGAACGTGTACGCCGCGCGGCCGCCGGGGAGCTGCGCGCTCAATCGGTAGTCCGCCGCCGGAAGCGCCGGGTGGCCCGCGCTCTTGCCGTACTGCGCGCGGTCGATCAGCGCCTGCCCGTGCTCGATGCGCGCGCCGATCGAGAACGGCTTCGGGGACATCCGGACGCCGAGTGCGAACAGCATCTCGAACGCGTCGCGCGCGCTATGGCCGACGGCGAGGATCAGGTCGTCGGCG
Organism: Clostridiales bacterium; assembly: GCA_012514855.1. The sequence goes on along the minus strand of JAAYZL010000570.1, from coordinate 8,310 downwards.
TCGAGTTCGAGCCGCTCCCCCGCGCGTTCGGCAACCGCCCCGCGCAGGTGGCCGCCATCGACCTTGAGCCCGGTCAGGCGCGTCTCGAACAGCACGTCCCCGCCGAGCGAAATGATCTCCTCGCGGAGGTTTCGGACGACCCCCGGCAGCCGGTCGGTCCCGACGTGCGGCCTGGCCTCGTAGAGAATCTCCTCCGGCGCGCCCGCGCGGAAGAGCGCTTCGAGCGCCTCGCGGCAGCGCGCGTCCCTGATGCCGGTGTTGAGCTTTCCGTCCGAAAACGCACCCGCGCCGCCCTCGCCGAACTGCACGTTGCTCTCCGGGTCGAGTTGGCCGCCCGCCCAGAACGCGCGCACGTCCCGCGCGCGCGCGTCGACCGGCTTGCCGCGCTCGAGCACGACGGGCCGCAGCCCCGCTTTCGCGAGCGTCAAAGCGGCGAACAGCCCCGCCGGGCCGAGCCCGACGACGACCGGGCGCTTATCAAGCATGCGCGGCTTGGGAAGCGCGCGCGGGGCGTCCGGCTCGACGACCTCGCAGTTCGGCGGGAGCGCGCGGGGCGTGCGCCGGAGCTCGACGTCCAGCGTCAGCACGAAGCGTATGTCCGCCTTGTCGCGCGCGTCGACCGACTTTTTGCGCGGCGCGGCGGAAATGATATCCTCCCCCGCGCAGCGAAGCGCCCTCGCCGCGTGCGCGGCAAGGGGCGTCTTTTCGTAGTCCAGCGGCAGCTTCAACTGCGATATGCGCACCGTCATTGGCGAAGCCTCTCGTCGATCGAGCGCGCCGCGAGCCGCCCGCTCGCCCACGCCCACTGCAGGTTGTACCCGCCGCAGGGCCCGTCCGCGTCGAGCAGTTCCCCGGCGCAGAACAGCCCCGGCACGCGCCGGGACTCGAGCGTCTCCGGGTCGAAGTCGGAGGACGTCAGCCCGCCCGCGGTGACCTGCGCGTGCTCGAAGCCCTTCGCGCCCTTTACGGGGAGCTGAAAGCCCGTCAGCGCATTCGAGAGCTCGTCCATCTCCCGCGCGGACAGTTCCCTCGCGCGCGTCGAAAGCGATACCCCCGCGGCCTTGGCGACGACCTGTCCGATCCTCTTGGGCACGACGCCGTTCAGAAAGTCCTCCATCCGGCGCTCCGGCAGCGCGCGGGCGCGGGACGCGAGGTCGATAGCGGCCCCCGCCGAAAAGTCGATCGAGAGCGCCGCGCCGGGCCTCGCGAACCGCGCAAGCTGCATCGCGGCGATGCCGGACACGCCGTACTCGGTGAACAGTATCTCCCCCACCTCCGCGCGGCCGTCCAGCGTCAGTTTGACGTGCGCGCGCAACCCCTTGAGCGCCAAAATCGGCTCGGTGACGAGCGGCGACAGCGCCGGGGAGCGCTTCGTGAACGCGTGCCCGAGCGCCGCGAGAAAAGGCGCGTCGGCCGCCCCGAGGTTCGCGGCGGCGAGCCCGCCGGTCGCGGCGAGAACCGCATTCCCGCGGAAGCGCCTGCCGTCCCCCGCGTCCGCGACGAGCCCCTTCGAGATCGACGCGACCCGGAAATCCGCGATCTCCTCGCCGCCCGCCTCCGCAAACGCGAGCCGGAGCGCGTCGAGCACCGACGCGGCCTGATTGCTCATCGGGTAGGCGCGCCCCTCCTCGTCGACGCGCGAGGGGACGCCCAGTTCCGCGAAAAATTCCAACACCTCCGACGGCGGAAACGCGCGCAGAGCGGGCTCTATGAGCGCGCGGTCGCCGAAGTAGTCCTCCGGCTTCGCGCGGACGTTCGTCAGGTTGCAGCGGCCGTTGCCGGTCGCGAGCAGCTTTCGTCCCACGCGCCCCTGCGCCTCGAGAACCGCCACGCGGTGGTTTCTCCGGGCAAGCGAAACGGCGGCAATCAGCCCCGCCGCGCCGCCGCCGATGATCAGAGCGCCGTATTTCACAGCACGATCCCCAGCTTTTTGAGAAGCTCCGGCGCGGCCAGCAGCGCCGCCGCGTGCAGCGCGCGCGAGGTCGCCGTGTAGAGCCTTCTGCGCTCGTCGTCGGTCAGTTCCGCCTCCGGCCACGCGACGATCACCGCGTCGAACTCGAGCCCCTTCATCAGGTGGTAGCAGCCGACGACCGAGTCGCCCGCCTCGTAGTTCTGATCGTCCTCGCCGCCGTCGAACAGGTAGACGTCGGAAAGCTTCTGGCAGAGCGCTTCCGCTTGCTTTTGCGTGCGCGTGATGACCGCGACGGACTTGTGCCCCGCGGCCCGGAACCGTTCGAGCGTGTTTTTGACTTCCTCCGTCGCGTACTCCGCGACGACCGGCATCTCGCCCTCGCGCCCGAACGGCTTCAGCCGCTCGCTGTCGGGGAGCAGCGCGTTGCAGAGCCTGGCGATCGGCAGCGTCGAGCGGTAGCTGCGGCTCAACTCGAACACCTTCGCGTTCGGCTCGCCGAAGCACTTGCCCCAGTTCGCGGGTCTGCACGCGTCCATGCCCGGGCAGGTGCGCTGCAAGGGGTCCCCGAGCAGCGTGACCTTCGCGTTGGGGTGGTAGAGCCAGAGCATCGAGAGCGCGGTCTCGGAGTAGTCCTGCGCCTCGTCGACGAGCAGGTGGTAGATCGCCTTGTCCGGCGGCGCGAACCCGAGCCGGACCATCAGGTACGCCTCGGCGATCGCGTCCTCCCACCAGGTGATGTCCGCCTCTATGTTCTCGCGGTAGGCGGCCAGCAGTTCCGGCGGCCCGTCGCGAAGCGCCTCCTTGAGGAGCGCGCGCCCCTTGACCTCGAGCATCGCCCGAAGCTGCGCGCGCACCGGCTGCAGCCTTTGCGCGACGGCCATGCGGCTCACGAACGCGAGCTCGCGGCCGTGGTAGCGGCCCTCGAACTGCTTCTCGTAGCGCTTGTACATGCCCGTCTCCCAGCTCGCGAGCCGGGTCTCGAGCGTCGCCTGCACGCGGCTCAGCCTCTGCGCCGGGGTCAGGAGCTTGAACTCGTCCTTGTACATCCGGCGGAGCTCCTCGCGGCGGATGAGAAGCTGCCCGTCGAGCCAGACGTTCGCGAAGTTCGGGCCGAACGTGCTGAACGAGTCCGCGAACTGCTGGAGTTTCTCCAGAAACGCCCTTCCGCACTTGTACTTGACCGACGCCCGGCGGAGCTCGCTCGCGGGGTCGAGCAGCGTCTCGATCTGCCTGAGCGGGGTCTCGACCTTCTTGCCCAGGATCGCCTCGACGATCTCGCGCAGCGTCCTGGCGCGGATGTTCTCCTCGCCGAGCTCCGGAAGCACGGCGGATATGTACTCCGAAAAGGCGCTTCCGGGCGAGAGGATCTGTATGCGCTTGGCGTCGAGGGTGTCCCGCTGGCGGTACATCAAGAACGCCGCGCGGTGCATCGCGATCGACGTCTTGCCGGAGCCCGCGCCGCCGACGACCGAGATGACCTTCGCCGCCTCGTAGCGGATCGCGGCGGACTGCTCGGACTGTATCGTCGACACGACCTGCCGCATGTGGCGGTTCGTCGCCTTCGAGAGCAGGTCGAGCAGGATGCCGTCGTCGATCGAGAGCTGCGTGTCGACGTAATACTTGAGCTTCCCGTCCTCCATGCGGTACTGGCGCTTGAGCGTCATCTCGCCGCGGATCAGGCCGGACGGGCTCTTGTACTCGCAGGGGCCGGGCATCGAGTCGTAATAGAGCGAGCAGACCGGCGCGCGCCAGTCGTGCACCATCAGCTGCCCTTCCTCGTTTTTCAGGCTGTAGAGGCCGATGACGATCTTTTCGACCTCCCTCGCGCCCTTTTCGACAAAGTCGACGCGCGCGAAGAACGGGTTCATCAGCATGCGCCTGTACCGCTCGGCGAGGTTGTCCGTGAAGGACTTGCGCACGAGGTACCGGTCGACCTCGGTGGAGAGCTGCTCGAGGTCCTGCGGCGACAGCGCCGTCGGCTTCATGCGCAGTTCCTCCCAGGCGTCCGCGACGATCATGCGCACGGCGTCGGAATGGCTCCCGGAGATGAGCGTCGATTGCTCGATCACCGAAAGCAAAAGCTGCTGCACGCGCGCCGTATACTCCTGCTCGGCGCGAAGCTCCTGCTGGTTGACCATGTGCGCCCCTCCCTTGCGAATTCCGTGCCGACGCGCGTCCGGAGGGCCCGGCGCCGCGCCGATGTTCTATTATAGCATATTGCCTCGGGATTTGCAAAGACCGCCTTTCCACAGCGGAAAAAAAAGAGCGAGCGAAACGGCGCAGAGCGCGGCGCAGAGCAAGAACCCGCCCGCGTCCCCGAACGCGTCGGCCGCGAGGCCGCCGAGCGCGTTTCCGATCACGCGCGCGAGCCCGAACGAGAACACGGAGTTGAGCGCCTGCCCCGACGCGCGGAGCTCCTTGGGAACCGTCCGGCTGATAAAAAGCGCCATCGTGACCGAGATCGCGATGTAGCCGAGCCCGTGCAGAAGCTGCGCCGCGACGAGCATCCACGCGCGCCGCGCCGCGCCGAGAACCCACCACCGAACGCCGAGCGCCAGCGTCGAGAGCGCGACGATCCTGCCCGCGCCGAGTTTTTCAAACATCCGGTCGCTGATCAGCAAAAACGGAATTTCCGCGGCCGCGGCGACGACGTTCGCCCAGCCGAGCAGCGCGCCGGTCGCGCCGGGGAGCTCCATGAACCGGAGCGGAAAGAACGCGTAAAAATAGCCCATCGTCACCTGCGCCGGCAGCGTAAACAGCAGGAGCTTCAAAAGCCGCCTGTCCTTCAAAAGCCGGAACGGATGGACGCCGACATGCTCGCGTTCCCCGTCCCTGAGCAGAAACGACATGCCCCACGCAAGGATCAGCAGCGCGGCGGCGCCGAACACGACCCATTTCTCTTTCCCGCCGAAGTCCAGCGCGAAGCCGAACGCGAGCGACGACAGCGCGAACGCGAGCGCGCCCATCAGCCGGACGGGGCCGAACGGCCTGTCCTCCGCGCGCAGTTCCGAGAGCACCGCCGCGTCGCTCAAGGGCTGCACCGGCGTGTAGAAAAACCCGAACAGTGCCGAAAGCAGCAGAAACGCCGCGAAGCCGCGGACGAGCGCCTGCGAAAACAAGAGCGCCGCGGAGCAGAGGATCAGCATTTGAAGCACGCGCGCCGGCCGCTTCGCGCGATCGGAGGCCATGCCGAACACGAGCTGCGCCGGCACGGACACCGCGGCGACCGCGGCGAAGATCGCGCCGGTCTCGGAGGAGGAAAGGCCCGCGCTTTTGTAAAACAGGCTCATGTAGCTCTGGTAGACCGCGTGCGCGAGGTAGTACGCGGACATATACAGCTTTACGCGCAACGAACTCCCCTCTTCCGCAGGCGAGCGGAGCGGCCGGGGCGCGCTGTTCTCGTCCCGGCCGCTCCGCGCTGTTTCACGTCACTTCCTCGACTTTTTGTCCGGCTTGTCGCCGATGATGCCGCCGGTGATCTCGCTGGTTGAGCGCTTGACCTTCGGCCAGATCTCCTTGAGCTTGCCGCTGGACGCCAGCGCGTAGACGACCGCTGCGACGATCACGGAGCCGATGACCCAGAAGATGCCGGAGGACACGCCCTTCGCCTGCCGCCCGGAGCTCGCCTCGGCCTTCGCGGTTCCGCCGTAGAGCACCTCGTTGATGACCTCGGCCATATACTGCGTCGAGGAGATCGCCTTCTCCTTCTCGATCTCGTGCGTGCCCATCTCGAGCAGCAGCGCGCGCGGATACAGCTCCTGGTTGTAGTTGCCCTTGCCGATGAAGATGTCCTTCACGAGCCCCGGATACTGCTTGTCGGCGACGGCCTTGACCTGGCGGGCGAACGCGCGGTTCTCGTCGCCGTTCGGGTTCGAGCGCCCGACGAAGAGCCGGACCTTGCTCGTGTCCTCGCCCTCGACCTCGGTCTCGTACTGTTCGGCGGGGATCGCGTCGCGGTGGATGTCGAAGATCGCGTCCGGCGCGGCCTTGAGCAGCTCCTCGGCGGTTCGCCGCGAGCGCCGGTACGCGCCGGCGTCGTGCGGGTGGAACGTGTCCTTCGAGTACTCGACCTCGATGCCGAGCTTCTCCAGGTTCTCCTTGAGCGCGTCGCCGACGTCGTAGATGCCCGCGCCCTTGAGCTTTGATTCCGTGCCGTCGGTGGGCACATAGCTCTCGTCGGAGTGCGTCGAGTACATCGCGACCTTCTTCTTCGACTCCGCGCGCGCGATCAGGGACGCGAACGCGGTCGCCGCGGCCGGGTCGGTCTCGGCGTAGCCCAGGTGCTCGGCGGTCGCGGTCATCCTCTGGTCGTCGACCGACACGATCCGGTAGAGCTGGTCGTCGGAGGAGATGTATTCGTCGCCCTCGTACATCCGCCCGCCGCGCATCGTCAGCACCGCGCCCGACTGGTCGACGAGCGTGTAGACGACGTCGCCGTCCATCTCCTCCGCGCAAGCGGGCGCCGCGATCGCGAGCGCGAGGATGAGCATGACAAGTAAACGCTTCATTTTTGACGCTCCTTCCGCAGGAATTCTCCGTTTTCGATGCTGTACTCGCGGCGGGGCCGGTTCTTGCCGCGCGTCATGCGCTCGACGATCTCGCCGATCAGTTCCGCGAGCATCACCGCCAACAGCCCCGAGATCACGACCGCGTCGTACGCGCCCGCGCCGCCGAGCTGCAGCACTTGGTCGACGCCCTGCGACCAGACCTCGATCGACGCGACGACGTCCGCGATCAATACGCCCAGTATGCCCGCGATGAACGCCGAGCGCCTCGAGCGCCCGAACAGGTACGCGATCACGCCGCCGGCCACGCCGTAGAGGTAGTTCGGGTCGAAGGTGATGGTTTCCGGCTCGTTTGCCGCGTAGCGTCCGATGATGTAGCAGACCGTGCCCGTCACGAGCGACGCGGCGATCGCGCGCCCGCGTTCCATCCACGTGCCGGCCCGGACGAACAGGTAGCCGCACAGTATGACAGGGATGACGCAGCCGCCCAGGTTGATCGTCAGATTCCGGCCGAGCGGTATGTCCGGAACGAACCCGAGGCCGATGATCAGCGCGATGAAGAGCAGCGCCTGCTTGTCGTTGAGCCTGAGCCTGTCCAGCGCCCTCTGGCCCACGCCGAAGATTACGAGAAGGCCCGTCACAATCAATAGAATCAGTCCGATGGACATAGATGATCCCCTCCTGTTTATGTAGCGTTTCCAAAAGTACCGCCGTGTTGCGCGGAGAATTTTGGAAAAGCTTGCATCGCGCGGAAAAATACGCTAGAATATCTGGAGGAAGGGGTTGTCCTCACGATGATACGCCTGATCGCCACGGATCTCGACGGAACACTGCTCGACAGCCAAAGCGAACTCTCGGAAAGAACCGTTCGCGCCGTTTCCCAGACGATGGAAGCCGGCGCGAAATTCGTGCTCGCCAGCGGAAGGATGTCCGAATCCACCGGCGCGTTCGCGGAACGGCTCTCGACAAACGCGCCGATCATCGCGTTCAACGGCGCGGTGGCGCTTAACTGGCGGACGGGCGAAGTGCTGTTCGAGCGCGCGATTCCCGCCGAAACCGCGCGCGCGGTCGCGCGCATGGCCGAGGAACTCGGCATCTTCATACAGTATTTCCCCGAGCGGGGATTTTTCTACGGGAGGCGCGTGCCGGAATTTTCGGACGACTACGAGGGCCGCATACGCATGCGCGGCGTCGAGCTTATGATGTCGCTGTCCGAATGGATCGAACAGCCCGCGATGAAGCTGCTCGCGCTCGGCGAAAACGCGAAATTGCTGGAGCTCCGGGAAGGAATTCTCGCGGAATTCCCCGAAATCTCGGCGATGCTGTCGCATCCTACATACCTGGAGATCGTGTCGGGGGGCGTCGACAAGGGCGCGGCGCTCAGGTCGGTCGCGGAGCGGCTGAACGTCCCGCGCGAGGAGATCGCGGCGTTCGGCGACGCGGACAACGACGCCGCGATGATCGAATACGCCGGGTTCGGCTACGCGATGGAGAGCGGCGACAGGGAGGTCGTCCGGCGCGCGAAATTCGTCGCCCCGTCGAACGACTCCGAAGGCGTCGCGCGCGTACTCGAATCGCTTCTTGCGCAGAATGGGATCGGAGGTTGAAGCATGGTTCTGGAGTGCGATCTTGTCAAGGCGCTCAATTTCAAGACCGTCATCCCGAGCGAGGACGGGCGGCTCGCGATCGAGGTCTCGAACGTAAACCGGCCGGGGCTGCAGCTCGCCGGATACTGGGATTTCTTCGGCTTCGAGCGCCCGCAGCTGCTCGGCATGGTCGAGATGACCTACCTCTCGATGATCGACGAGGCGACCCGGCGCGAGCGGCTGACGAAGTTCTTCAGCTACGACGTGCCCTGCATCATCATCGCGCGCGACATCCCGTGCTTTGACG
>JAAYZL010000569.1 GCA_012514855.1 Clostridiales bacterium | reverse complement strand
GAACCGCTCCCGGGCCGAGGCGGACAGGGCGAACGTCGTCGAGGTCAACGGCGTAAAGCTCGGCATGCTCTGCTACGCGCAGCACACGAACGGCATGGAGCGCCACTCGAGCGCGCGCGCGAAGGAATACGGCATCAGCTACCTCGGCAAGGCGGACTTTGTATCGGACGTCAAAAAGCTCCGCGCGGCGGGCGCGGAGGTCGTGATCGCGATGCCGCACTGGGGCGCGGAGTACGAGCGCCAGCCCGGAACCTACGCGCTCAACATGGCGAAGCGCATGGCGGAGGCGGGCGTCGACGTGATTTTGGGCAGCCACCCGCACGTCGTGCAGCCGGTGCGCTTTCTCGAGGTCAAATTGCCGTCCGGCGAAACGCACCGGACGCTCGTCGCCTACAGCCTCGGAAACTTCATCAGCAACATGTCGAGGCCGTTCACCGACATGGGCATCATATTGGAATTCACGCTCGTGGAAAAGGGAACCGGCGGCTTTTCGGTCGAAAACGTCGGCTACGTGCCGGTCTACTGCTGGCGCAGCGGCAGGACGATCCAGTCGCTTCCGGCGCCGAAATGCCTCGACGCCCCGCCCGCGGGCATGTCCTCGGGCCGCGTCTCGCAGATGCGCTCGGGCGTAAACGCGCTTTCGAAGCTCATCGGGAGCGGGATTGCGCAGCTCAGGGAATAGTCCACGTGAAGATCGCGCCCGGCAATCTGTCCAGGGCCGAGAGCGCCTCCGCCGCGGTGCGGAACGCGCCGAACACCGCCGAGCCGCTGCCCGTCATCCTGACGGCGCGCGCCCCCGAATTCCGGAGCGCGTCCATCGCGCGGCCGACCTCGGGGTTCAGCGCGGCCGCCGCCGCCTCGAGCGCGTTGCCGGACAGCGCGCCGACCGCGCCGAGGTCGCGCCGGAGGATCGCCCCCGAGAGCGCGCCGAGGTCGAGGCCCATCGGCCCCTCCCCCATCCGGTCGAATTCCTGAAACACCTGCGCGGTCGAGAGCCCGCGGCCCGCGCAAAGGATCAGCAGCGGGAACCGCTCCGCGCCGGGAATCCGCTCGATCCGTTCCCCGACGCCCGCGACGCGCGCGAAGCCGCCCGCGAGGCAATACGGCACGTCCGCGCCGAGCGCCTTTCCGATCTCCGCCAGCTTTTTCAGCGGCAGCTTCAGCTCCCACAGCCGGTTCAGCGCAACGAGCGCCGCGGCGCAGTCCGCGCTGCCCCCGCCGAGCCCCGCGCGGATCGGGATGCGCTTCAGGAGCGTGATGCGCGCGCCGTGCCGCTTTCCCATGTACTCGTTCAGCGCGTTCGCCGCGCGCACGACGAGGTTGCGCCCGCCGACCGGCAGCGCCCGGCCGTTGACCGTCAGCGTCAGCCACCGCGCGCGCTGAAAGGTCAGCTCGTCCGCGAGCTCGACGTTCTGCATCAGCATGTCCAGCTCGTGATAGCCGTCGTCGCGGCCGTTCAGCACGTCGAGCGACCAGTTGATCTTCGCGTGCGCTTTTGCGGAAATTCTCATGCGCCCTCCCATGCCCGCCCGCGCGGAAGTCTGCCCAATTATAGCACGAGCGTGTTAAAAATCGACGCGAGGCTTGCATATTCGGGAATTCTGTTTATAATGAAGTCATTGCAAAGACGGGAACGGTCGGCTAAAAGCGCTCCAAGAGATCCGGCGTGCGGTGCGAGCCGGAAGCGCGTTTTT
>JAAYZL010000101.1 GCA_012514855.1 Clostridiales bacterium | reverse complement strand
TCAAGGCCGACGAGGAGCTCAAGCCCGCCATCAAGAAGGCCGGCTATCTGACCCGCGACCCGCGCATGAAGGAGCGCAAGAAGTACGGCCTGAAGGCCGCCCGCCGCGCGCCCCAGTTCTCGAAGCGCTGATCGCGTCTTCAAAGGTTCACCGCTCCGCAGGATATTTTCTGCGGAGCCTTTTTTGAAGGGAGGGCTTCCGATGACGGCTCGGGAATTCTGGGACGCGTTTTTGAAGGACAACGGGCGCGACCCGTCGACCGAGTGGTACGAGTGCTTCGGCTTCGGCCCGACGCCGCGCGTGCAGGACGAGCTTCTCGCGCTGGTTTTGGAAGGCAAGAAGCGCGCGACGACGAGCTGCGTGGCATCCTACGTGGCGGAGGGGCAGCGACTCGCGAGGCCGGGCGATCTGTCGGTCGTGTTAGACGGAAGCGGCAATCCGCGCTGCGTGATCGAGACCGAGCGCGTCATGGTCCTGCCGTTTCGCGACGTGACGTTTGAAACCTGCTCGCGCGAGGGCGAGGACGAGGCGCTCGACACCTGGCGGGAGGCGCACTTCCGCATCTTCTCCGACGAGGGGAGGGAACTGGGGTTTGCGTTCACCGAGGATTCGCCGGTCGCGTTCGAGGATTTTAGGGTCGTGTATCCGCCGGAAACGCAATGAGGGAGGGGCTTTTCGGCCCCTCCCTCTGTTTGGCTACGGATTTGTCTCCCGGACGTGAATGGTCATCGAGTACTTGCCCCGCATATCCCGAAGGGCTTCATGGGAGTCGTTCCGAAACTTCGGCACGATCACGAGGGTGTCCGGGTATATGGGAACCGGGGCGATTCGGAGAATCCCCTCAAAGACCTCCGACTTCGGCGGCGGCTCCTCGAACCACGGCTCGGGCAGGTTTCCGACGAGAGGGCTCGAAAAATATGCCGGCTGATCGCCGATCTGCTCGCCGTCGCGGTACGCGAACACGTCGAAGTCCGTGTGCCTCCAGCGGATGCGCGGATCGGCCTTCTCGTAGTCGGGCCAGAGCTTCATCCGGATGTCGCCGCCCATTGCGTTGAAATCCGCGGACAAAATCTCCGTGCGGAAGGCGTCGAACTCGAAGGCGCTCTGCCCGACGATCCCGGTGTTGACCGGGAGTTCCGACCGGGGTTTCAGCGTGAACGAAACGGTCACTTCCTCGACGATCTCGCCGAAATCCATAATCTCCAGAAGATTTCCGAACCAGCGCAGCACTTCCGTCCTGTTGGGGTTTCTGAGCATCGCTTCGCGCTCCTCGAGCAGTCCCAGCGAGGTCAGCAGCGTGTCCGACTCCTCCGCCATCATGGACTCATCTTCGAGGTCCTTCCGCTCGATCGTCTCATAGGTTTCGGTCTCCCCGGGCTTCAGCGGCTCCCAGCCGGGCGGGTCGTCGCCCGTGCGGGTGATCGTCACGCGCTCGATGTCGTAGAGGAACCGCCCGGCGTTGTCGTACAGGGTGCGCTGAATCGCCCGCGGCGGCAGCGACTCGTTCCAGGGGAAGTCGCCGATGAGGGGAACCGTGGGGCGGACCACCAGAAACGTCATGGAGAGCTCCGAGGGCTCGTCCAGCGCGAGCAGCTTGAGCTCCGGTCCGTTCCAGCTCTCGATCAGGCCGAAAGAGCTCGCGCCCTTGTAAAGTCCGGGGTACTCCCCGCCCATCAGCGCGGCGAGGCTGAGGTTCGGCCCCAGTTTCTGCAGCTCGGCGCCATGCCGGTAGGCGCCCGTTCTCACTTCTTTGAACACACTCGAGCGCTGCGGATCGTAATCGTCGTAGACAAGCTGCTCCTCCGACCAGAGCATGGACCGCAGAACGACCAGCGGCTCCCTGGAATCCGTCGTCAAATTCCACTGCACATAGCCCGCGGCGCCGTCGAAGAACACCTCCTCGACGGATGCCGAGACGAACTGCCCCTCCGCACGCGCGCCGACGGATTCGACCAGCTCCTGCGCCTCCGGCATCGGCTCGAACGGCCCGAACACCCACTTCAACAATCCCGATTGCGTCGCGGCGTACGCGAAGCCCAGCAGCGCCAGCAGAGCGGCGACGACCGGGATCAGCACCGTTCTGCCGCGCGCGCGCTTTCCCTGCGCGACCGCCCTGCGCGCGGTTCGTTCAATCAGCGCGCGCCCCGGTTCGACATCCCTGTACAGCCTCTTGTACGCGTCCCGGATCATGCGGCTTCACCTCCTTCTCGGTCAAAAGGTCCTTGAGCGCCCGCCTCGCGCGCGTCAGCCGCATCCGGACCGCCGCGGGCGAAAGCCCCAGCGCGGAGGCGATCTCCTCCGCCGACATGTCCTCGTAGTAGAACAGGTGGATCACCGCGCGGTACTTGCGCGGCAGGTCGTCGAGCGCCCGGTTCAGTTCGTCGAAGCCCGCGCCATCCGTCCTTTCCGGAAGCTCGTCCGGCAGCGCCGCCGTGCGCCTGCGCCACGCGCTCTTCAACAGGTTGATCGACAGGTTCGCGGTCGTGCGGATCAGCCACGCCTTCCGGTGCTCGTCGGATTCGAACGCCTCCGCGCGGCGCGCGAGCCGGAGAAAGACCTCCTGAAAGATGTCCTCGGCGTCCTCGCGGCGGCGCGTGCGGGCGTACGCCAGCCGAAAGACCATGCCCGCGTGCCGCTCGACGGCCTCGCGAATCTGTTCGCCGGAATCCATTCGCTCACCCCCTTCGCCCATAACACAGCTGAGGCCCTCCAAAAGCAACGAACCGCCGAAGCGGTTCGGAAAAGTTTATACCTCCATCGGAGGCTCGGGTGCGGTGAAGTCGACCCGCGGCAATTCGCAAAGGTCGGAGATGCCGAAGTGCCGCAGGAATTTGTCCGTCGTGCGGTAGAGTATCGGCCGCCCGAGCGCGTCGCTGCGCCCGGCCTCCTCGATCAGCCCCTTCGCGATGAGCGCCTGCACCGAGTAATCGCACTTGACGCCGCGCACGGCCTCGATGTCGGACTTCGTGACCGGCTGTCGGTACGCGATGATCGACAGCGACTCCAGCACCGCCTGCGACAGCGGCCGCTTCTCCAACGGCTGCAAAAACGCCTCCACCTGCGGCGCGAACTCCGGGCGGATCGACAGAAACACCTCGTCGCCGGAGCGGTTGAGCTGTATGCCGTGCCTTTCGAGCGACAGGTGCTCGGAGAGCTCGGTCAGCGCCGACTGCAATTCCAGCGCGGTCAGATTCATCGAATGCGCGAGGTCGCTCATGCGCACCGGGTCGCCGGAGACGAACAGTATCGCCTCGATGATCGGGCAAATATCCTTCATGCAAGCACCCTTTTTGCGTTTTTTCCCATCTGCGATTATACGTGCGCGCGGGCAGGTTGTCAAGCCGGGCCGCTCCGCGGGGTTCTTCCGAATATTTTGACGGAAACAAGGTAAATTCTTCGGTTTCTGCGTCGAATTTGCACGAATTTGCTAGCCAGGGCGCCGGAAAGCCGGTATAATCGAACCATTCCGTGAAAGGGGAGAATTCTGCATGCCCAACGCGCATCCGGCGATCGAGCTGAAGGGGCTCACGAAGGGCTTCGGCTCGATCGTCGCAAACCAGGACATCGACCTGACCGTGTTCAACGGCGAAATCCTGGCGCTGCTCGGCGAGAACGGCTCGGGGAAGACGACCTTGATGAACATGCTCTCCGGGCTCTACAGGCCGGACGCGGGCGAGATCTTCATAAGCGGCCGCCCCGTGTCGATCCACTCCCCGCACGACGCGATCGCGCTTGGCATCGGCATGATCCACCAGCACTTCAAGCTCGTGGACGTATTGAGCGTGCAGGAGAACATCGTGCTCGGAACCGTCGGCTACTTCGCCGGCAGGAAGAAACTGAGCCGCGAGATTCGGGAGCTCTGCGAGCGGTTCGGGCTGATGATCGACCCGGAGCGCAAGGTCTACACGCTCTCCGTCAGCGAGAAGCAAACCGTCGAGATCCTGAAGGTGCTCTACCGCGGCGCGCGCACGCTCGTGCTCGACGAGCCGACGGCGGTTCTGACGCCGCAGGAGATCCGGCGGCTGTTCGACATCCTCCGGAAGATGCGCAAAGAGGGCTGCGCGGTCATCATCATCACCCACAAATTGAACGAGGTGCTCGAGATATCCGACCGCGTGACGATATTGCGCAAGGGCCGCTGCATCGGCACCGTCGAGACGAAGAGGACGACCGCGCGCGAATTGACCGAGCGGATGGTCGGCGCGTCGGTCGACCTGTCGATCCACCGCCCGGAGCCGCTTCGAACCGGCCCGATGCTCGACGTCCACCACCTGACCGTCGTCAATTCCGACGGCGTCCGGGCGCTCGACGACGTGAATTTCTCGATCGCCTCGGGGGAGATATTGGGCGTCGCGGGCGTCGCCGGCAGCGGCCAGAAGGAGCTCTGCGAGGCGATCGCGGGGCTGCAGCCGATCTCCGCCGGCGCGATCCTCTGCGAGCACACGTCGCTCGAGGGGCTGTCGCCGCGCGAGATCATCCGCCGCGGCATCTCGATGTCGTTCATCCCGGAGGACAGGCTCGGCATGGGCCTCGTCGCGTCGATGGGCATGGTCGACAACATGCTGCTCAAGGACTACCAGAACCAGCCCGGCATGCTGATCCGGCGCGAGGGCGCGAAAAACCTCGCGAACTCGCTCGTCAAGCAGCTGAACATCTCGACGCCGAGCATCTACACGGCGGTGCGCAAGCTCTCCGGCGGCAACGTGCAGAAGGTGCTGCTCGGGCGCGAGATCGCGTCGAACCCGCGCATTCTGATCACCGCGTACCCGGTCCGGGGGCTCGACATCAACTCGTCGATGACGATCTACCGGATGCTCAACGAGCAGAAGCAGAAGGGCGTCGCGGTGCTCTACATCGGCGAGGACCTCGACGTGCTGCTCGAGCTCTGCGACCGTATACTGGTGCTCTGCGGCGGCAAGGTCACCGGCATCGTCGACGCGGCGGGCGTCACGAAGGAGCAGCTCGGCCTCCTGATGGCGGGGGCAACGGCGGAGGAGGCGATGCGCAATGGTTAAGGGCGTCCGGGATGCCCTTCCGATCCGCATGGTCAAGCGCGCGGACATCGCGCAGGGCCGCGCGTGGGCGATCCGGCTGATCGCGATCGCGCTGGCGCTGTTGACCGGCGGCGCGTTCGTCGCGGCGCTCGGCTACGACCCGGTCGGCATCTACTTGACGGCGATCACCGGCTCGCTCGGCTCGAAGATGGGCCTCGAACTGACCGCGAAGCTCGCGGTACCGCTCCTGATCACGTCGCTCGGCGTGACGCTCGCGTTCAAGATGCGCTTCTGGAACATCGGCGCGGAGGGGCAGATCTGCGTCGGCGCGATCGCGGCGACGTACTTCGCGCTGAACCACGCGGACTGGCCGCAGGTCGTATTGCTCGTGACGATGGCGCTCGCGGGCATCGTCGCCGGCGGGCTCTACGGCATGATCCCGGCGTATTTCAAGAGCCGGTTCGGCACGAACGAGACGCTGCTCACGCTGATGCTCAACTACGTCGCGCTGTACGCGATTCAGGCGCTGCAGCAGGGCGTCTGGCGCGACCCGAGCCAGCAGGGTTTTTTCAAGATCGCGCGCTTTCCGAAGGTCGCGAGGCTTCCGGAGCTGTTCGGCGTGCACGTCGGCTGGATCGCGGCGCTTCTTCTGGTCGGCCTGGTCTACGTGTACCTGCGCCACTCGAAGCAGGGGTACGAGCTGACCGTCGTCGGCGAAAACGAGGCGACCGCGCGCTACGCGGGCATGCACGTCAAGAGGGTCGTCATGCGCACGATGTTCATCTCGGCGGGTATCTGCGGGCTCGCGGGCATGCTGCAGGCGTCCGGCGCGGACAAGACGCTCAACGACACGGTCGCCGGCGGCGTCGGCTTCACGGCGATCGCGGTCGCGTGGCTCGCCAGGCTCAATCCGCTCGGCATGCTCGTCGTCTCGGTGCTGTTCTGCATACTCGAGCGCGGCTTCCAGTCCGTCCAGTCGCTGTACAACCTGTCGGCGGCGACGGCGGAGGTGCTGCAGGGGATCGTGCTGTTCTTTGTGCTCGGGTGCGAGTTTTTCCTGACCTATCGGATGAAGTGGGTCGGCGGTGCGAAGGGGGGCGTCGAGCGTGTCTGAGGGCATCTGGTTCAGCTTTCTTCTGGCGGCGATTCCGGCGGGCATGCCGCTCTTGCTCGGCACGCTCGGCGAGATTTTGACCGAAAAGGCGGGGAATATCAACCTCGGCGTCGAGGGCATGATGTACCTGGGCGCGATCGTGGGGTTTTTGGCGGGCTACTACACGAACAGCGCGCTGCTGGCGCTGCTGGCGGCCTTCGCGGGCGGCATGCTGGGCGCGCTGATCTACGCGTTTCTGACGGTCACGCTGAAGGCGAACCAGAATGTGACCGGGCTGACGCTGACGATCTTCGGCACGGGGCTCGCGAGCCTGATCGGCGAGAACCTGCTCTCCGGCGGCAAGACGACCGTCGCGTTCTCGGAGCCACTGAAGGCCGCGTTTTCGAGGATACGCATCCCCGGCCTCGCGGACATCCCGTACGTCGGGAGGCTGCTGTTCGACAACAACATCTTCGTGATCGTCGGAATCGTCACCGCGGTCGCGATGGGGCTGTACCTGAACCACACGCGCCGCGGGCTGAACCTGCGCGCGATCGGCGAGAACCCGGCCGCCGCGGACGCCGCGGGCATCAACGTGACGCTCTACAAGTACGTCCACATCCTGCTCGGCGGCGGCATCTGCGGGCTCGGCGGCGGCTACGTCTGTTTTGTGACCTGCAAGGGCCTCTGGGTGCAGAACTGCGTCGGCGGCCTCGGCTGGATCGCGGTCGCGCTCGTCATCTTCGCGAGCTGGAGCCCGTACCGCGCGATGTTCGGCTCGCTCGTGTTCGGCGCGCTGAGCGTGCTGCAGTTCTACAAGCCGCCGTTTTTGCGGAGTGTCTCCGCGCCGATCTTCACGATGCTGCCGTTCCTCGTGACCGCGGCGGTGCTCGTGATCACGTCGATCCGGATGTCGAAGGAGCGCGTGCAGCCGAAGGGCTGCGGCGTCAACTACGACCGCGAGGAGCGCTGACGCGGGCCGGAATCCGGCTTTTCGGCGCCGCTTGACAAGAATCCCCGTCGCTGTTACACTTAGTTTGGATGCGAATTTGCATGAGGACGGAGGGGGAGCATGAAAAGGCTTGCCTGGGTGTTGATATTGGCGCTCATGGCATCGGCGGGCGCCTCCGCGCAGGTGGAAATCGCGGACTTCGCGTTCCCGAGCGAGGATTTCGGGGCCGCGGTAGAGGCGCTTGAGGAGCTCGCCGGGAGGATCGGCGGCATGGAGCCGGTCGACGACAGCGGCCGGGCCTACCGGCGCGGCGACTATCACTCCGGCGCGTTCACGCAGATTTCGGTCGAGGACTATGTGGAGGACGCGGCGGGCATGCGCGTCGAGAATCTGGGCTATCAAGACGTGTCGATCTGCGGCGTGATCGTCGGCATGGACGAGGAGGTCGCGCACACCAAGCTGTCCGGCACGGAGATCCAGGGCAGCGCGCTGTACCGGGTGTGGCCGGAGTACGCGGTTGAGAACGAGCGCGTGTTCGAGTGCGGCGACGACGAGGGCTTCGTCGCGCTGACGGTCGAGGGCGGCAGGGTCGCGAGCTTCGTCTACCAGAATTTTGAGGACGCGGACTGGTACTATTAAAAAGCTCCCCTGCCAAAA
The DNA here is from genome assembly GCA_012514855.1 of Clostridiales bacterium. The sequence goes on along the minus strand of JAAYZL010000101.1, from coordinate 2,795 downwards.
AACGGGCGTGTGCCCGTTTTTTGATTAGGAGGCGCCTTCGTACGGCTTGTCGATCGTCACGATCGCGAAATACCTTCCCTCCAACTGCCCGACGGCGCGGTCGATCTCCTTTTTGACGGCCTCGTCGGAGAGCGGATACCCCGGCGGCACGGCGGCGTCGAAGATGACGTTCGTGTGCGTCGGCCCGGCGACCATCCGGAAGTCGTGGATCGTGATGGAATCCCCGAGCAACGCGCGGATGGCGTCCTGCACGCGCCTCTTCGCCTCGCCGACGAGCGAGTCGTCGGTCGCGAGCGGGTCCATGTGGATGACCGCGTGGCAGTTGAGCTCGCGCTGCAACCTGCGCTCGATCACGTCGATCACGTCGTGCAGCTCCGCGAAGTTGCCGTCCGCGTTGACCTCCGCGTGCAGCGAAACGATCAGGTTTCCCGCGCCGTACGCGTGCACGAGCAGATCGTGTATGCCGACGACTTCCTTGTATTCCCTTACGGTTCCGACGATCCGGCGCACGAGCTCCGGGTCGGGCGCGCAGCCGAGCAGCGGGCTCACCGTGTCCCTGGCGGCCGACCAGCCCGCCCAGAGGATCATCGCCGCGACGAGCGCGCCGGTCCAGCCGTCGATGTTGAGGCCGGTGAAATGCGCGATCAGGGTCGAACAAAGCACCGCCAGCGTCGCGAACGCGTCGCTCAGGCTGTCGGTCGCGGTCGCGCGCATCGTCGCGGAGCGGATTTTTTTGCCGATCGAGCGGTTGAAGAGGCTCATGGAGAGCTTGATCAAAATCGAGCCCGCGAGGATCAGCGTCGAAAGCAAACTGAATTCGACCGGCTCGGGCGCGAAAATCTTCCGGATCGACGTGCGCCCGAGGTCGAAGCCCATCAGGATGATCGCGATCGCGACGATCAGCCCGGCGACGTGCTCCGCCAGTCCGTGGCCGAACGGGTGCTCCGCGTCCGCCTTGCGCCCGGCGATCTTGAAGCCGAGCAGCGCGATCAGCGACGACCCCGCGTCCGACAGGTTGTTGAACGCGTCCGCGGTGATCGCGATCGATTTTGAAAGCACGCCCGCAAAGTATTTCGCCGCGAAAAGTAACACGTTCAGCGCGATGCCGACGGCGCCCGACAGCACGCCGTAGTGCCTGCGCACCGCGGGATTCCCATAATCCCTGGGGAAGAATTTCGCAAGAACGCGCATCGGTTGCCGCACCTCCGGCTAATACTCTATGCCGCGCCGCGCGGGCGCGCCACGGTCGTAGGGGTGCGCGATCTTCTCCATTCGCGTTATGTAGTCCGCGCGCCGGAGGATTTCCGCGCCGGGATCGCACCCTGTCAGCGCGATTTCGACAGAGGGCGGCCGCCGGTCGAGGAGCGCGCAGAGCTCGGTCTCGGAAAGCGCGCCGCAGGAGATCGCGGAGAACACCTCGTCGAGCACGAGCACGTCCGCGTCGAAGCCGATCGAGAAAAAGAGCCTGCGCTGCCCGCCGAGGTATTCGGCCCTCTCGGAAGGGGACATCTCGTGCAGAAAGCGCGGATCGGAGACCTCCGAGCGGAGCGAGCGCGCGCTTTCAAACCGCCCGAGCGCCTCGATTTCGCCTGTCGGCCGGGACTTCATGAACTGCGCAAAGCACACGCGAAGCCCCGAGCCCAGCGCCCGAAGCGCGAGCCCCAGCGCGGCGGAGGTCTTTCCCTTGCCGTCGCCGTAATAGACGTGCACGAGGCCCGTTTGCATATTCTCAGCCGGCGACGACGCGGCTGCCCGGCTCGGTCTCCTCCAGCGAGGAGAGCGTCAGGAGCAGGTACGTGTAGCCGTTGTCGCGCGCGTAGCGGCCGATCGTTCCCGTGACCGTGACCCACGCGTCCGCCGCGGGAATCCCGCCGTCCCACGCGCAGTCGAAGCCGTAGGGCGCGAGCTCGTCCGTGCAGCAGCCGTAGTCGCGGTTCACCGAGAACGGCGCGACCTCGTTTCCCTCGTTGGCGATCACATAGCCGGACATCGTCAGCGTCCGCCCCTCGTATTCCCCGAAGTTCGCGCTGATTTCAAAGATGGTTCGGGCAAAGCTCGCGTCCTCGAGCGCGATGTCCCCGGCCTCGGAAAGTCCGGGCAAGGCGGTCAATGTAAGGAGCAGCGCGAGCAGCGAAACGGCGATCTTCCTCATCCGTGGTCCCTCCTTTAGTGTCTTCCCCCGACGATCAGGCATGCCGCGTTGACGAGCAGCGCCGCGAGCGCGGCGTCGAGCAGCTTCGGCGCCGAGAAGCCGCTCAGGAAATGCGCGCACGCGTAGATCAGGCCGACGTCGATCGCGAACCCCGACAGCCCGAGCGTTATGCAGCCCAGCGGCTTCGTCGCGATTCGAAGGATCGGGCGGATCACGACGTGCGCAGCTCCCAGCAGCGCGCCCGCGAGCAGCGCCACCCACGGCTCGTCCGCGCGCAGCAGCCCCAGGCCGTACACGCACGTCGGAATCGCCAGCACGCAGCAAAGAAAGATAAACCCGTAGCGGTTGGCCCTGCTCATCCTCCCCGTCCCTCGATCACATCATAGAATTCCGCCCACGCGCCCGCGTCCGGCGGCAGCGACGCAAGCCGCACGGGTTCCCGCCGCGTCGGGTGCTCGAACCCCAGCCGGTGCGCCCACAGCGCGATCTGCTGCCCCGGCAACCCGCCGCCGTAGCGCGCGTCGCCCCAGAGCGGGAGGCCGGCGTGTTCGTGTTGCACGCGAATCTGGTGCGAGCGCCCGGTGAACAGCTCGACCTCGGCGAGCGTCCGGCCGTTCCGGACCGAAAGCGGGGAAGTGGAGAG
>JAAYZL010000568.1 GCA_012514855.1 Clostridiales bacterium | reverse complement strand
TCCTTCGAGAACTCGTACTGGCACTTGACGGTGATCGCGCCGAGGTCGTGCTCCCGGCAGAGCTCCTTCAGCGCGACGTACAGCTTCGCCGCGCGCTCGACCATGACCTCCGGCGCGCCCTCGGGGAAGCGCGCGGCGGCACTGTAGAGCGCGAGCGCCCCCTCGATGTCCTTGACCGCCTCGGCGCGGTTGATCAGCGTGTAGGAATCAAAGTGCTCGATCTCGGGGCCGATGAGATAGCGCATCATCACGTGGTCGAACGTGCCGGGGTAGATGCTCATCGACGTGTAGCCGACCAAGCCCACGCGCGCGCGCCGGAGCCGCTTGACCGTCTCCGCCGCCGCCGCGAAGTCCCGGACCTTTTGAAGCGCCGCTTCGCTGTCGGGCTCGGCGATCAGGTTCTCGTGCGGGATGTTCAGCCGGTTCAGCGTCCCGTTGAACATCGAGAACGCGACGTAGGAGCCGGTCGTCGAGAGCAACCCGTCGCGCACCATCATCGGCACGCCCCAGTGAAGCAGCGGCAGCCGCGCCTCGGTCACGACCGTCATCGCCGTCGAGCACAGCACGAACGCGCCGTAGAACAGGATCACGCCGTCGACGTCGTTTTCGACCATCGCCCGCGCCGCCCGGAGCGCGCTTTTGTGGTCGGTGACCGGCTCCGGAATCTCGAACACCGCGACGCCGCCGTCCCGGAGGTTTTCCAGCGCCTGTTTCCCCAGCGCGGCGGCGACCGGATCGGCGTAGTCCGGGTGGCAGATATTTACAAAGCCAAGCATGCGACCCCTCCCGATTCCCTTTATAGCAAAAGCATACAACACAAAGCCCCCGGAGGGCAATGCTCGCCGCAAATTCTGCGTTCCCGATACAAACAGTGCGTTGATTTGTACAAAGTCCCGGGATTGTGACGATTGTTTTTTCCAAATCTTTCGCGCGTCCGGTTGTTGACGCGGAAGCCTCCGCATAGGTACAATCAAGTATCATCACGGCCCGCCCCGGGGCGAACAGAAAGTAGGTCGATTTCGGTTGAAGGAAAACGCTGCGGCGGTTCGGCGGGAGAACCCGTTTGTCCGGATGTTCAAGGCGCTTCTGAACGATTACAGCATCTTGTTTGTGCTGCTGGCGCTGTTTTTGATCCTGAGCGTGTTCGTGAACAGCTTCTTCAGGATATCGAACATCACGAACGTTCTTCGGCAGGTGTCGATGGTGTCGATCGTCGCGGTGGGCATGTTCTTCTGCCTGGTCGGCGGCGGCATCGACCTGTCGGCGGGCGCGTGCGTCGGCTTCACCGGCATCTTCTTCGCGGATCTGATCGTGAACCGGGGCGTGAACCCGTACGTTTCGATCGTGCTGTGCCTGATGCTGGGCGCGGTGCTCGGGCTCTTGAACGGCGTGTTGACCTCCTACGCGCGGCTGATGCCGTTCGTCGCGACGGTCGGCACGATGTCGATCGCCGAGGGGCTCGCGCTTCTGTGGACGAACTCGTACCCGGTGCTGAACCTGCCGCCGGAGATGGAGTATATCGGGCGCGGCTACCTGTTCAGCGTGCCGTTCCCGCTCTACATCGTCGTGGTCGTGTACGTCGTCGCGTATTTCATCACCGAAAAGACGCGCTACGGCCGGTTCCTGTACGCGTCCGGCGGAAACGGCGACGCGGCGTACCTGTCCGGCATCAACGTAAAGCGCATACGCATGCTCTCCTACGTCGTGTGCTCGATCACGGTCGCGCTGGCGGCGATCATACTCTGCGGCCGGCTCGACTCCGCGCAGCCCGCGAACGGCAAGGACTGGGGGTTCAAGGCGATCACCGCGTGCGTGCTCGGCGGAACTAGCATGAACGGCGGCAAGGGCAAGGTGCTGGGCGTCCTGCTCGGCGCGATCTTCGTCGGCATGCTCAGCAACGGCATGACGCTGCTCAACATCAACTCGAACCTGCAGACCGTCGCAAACGGCGTGGTGCTGGTCATCGCGGTGGGCATCGACGTGTTCCGGACCAGCAAGGCCAACAGGACGTAGCAGGGGGTTTTGAGATGCCGGACGTCGTATTGCGGATAGAGAACATCTCCAAGAGCTTCCCGGGCGTGCAGGCGCTCTCGGGCGTCAGCTTCTCGGTCAACCGCGGCGAGATACACGCGCTGATGGGCGAGAACGGCGCGGGCAAGTCGACGCTCATCAAGATACTGTCGGGCGTCAACAGCCTGGAGGGCGGCGCGTTCTACATCAACGACAAATCGATGCGCTTTCAGACGCCGCTCGAGGCGCTCAAGAGCGGCATCAGCGTCGTGCACCAGGAGATCAAGCTCGTCGACACGCTGACGGTCTCCGAGAACATCTTCATCGGCCAGCCGCCGATGACGAGGCGCGGAACCGTCGACTGGAAGAGGCTCCACCGCGACGCGCGCGCGCTTCTCGACGGCATACACGCCGACATCGACGAGCGCGCGATCGTCGGGAAGCTGTCGATCGCCAGGCAGCAGATGGTCGAGGTGTGCAAGGCGCTCTCGCACAGGGCCGAGATCATCATCATGGACGAACCGTCGGCGACGCTGACCGACAAGGAGCTGACGATGCTCTTCCAGATACTCCGGAATTTGAAGAGCCGGGGGATCACCGTCATCTACATCTCGCACCGCATGGAGGAGGTCTTTGAGATTTCCGACCGCGTGACGGTGCTGCGCGACGGACGGCACATACACACCGGCGACATCGGGGAGCTCGACCGCCGGCAATTGATCGCGATGATGGTCGGGCGCGAGCTCGAGAACGAGTACCCGAAGGAGTTCGTCGGCCGCGGCGAACCGATCCTCGAGGTCAAAAACCTGAACCGGCCCGGCGTCCTGAAGAACATCAACCTGAAGCTCCACGCGGGCGAGGTGCTGTGCGTGTCCGGGCTCGTCGGCTCCGGAAGAACGGAGTTCGCGCGCACGGTGTTCGGCGCCGATCGCGGAAAGGACATCACCGGCGAAATCCTGATCCGCGGGAAGCGCGTCGAGATCAAGAGCGTGCAGGACGCCATGCGCGCCGGCATCGCCTTGATCCCGGAGGACCGGAAGCGGCAGGGGCTCGTGCTCGGGATGTCGGTGCGCGAAAACGTCTCGATGGCGAGCATACGCCGCGTGATGCGCGGGCTGCGCATCAGCCGGAAGCTCGAAAACGCGCTGGCGAGGGACTTCATCCGGTCGCTTCGCATCATGACGCC
>JAAYZL010000567.1 GCA_012514855.1 Clostridiales bacterium | reverse complement strand
GAGGTGCTGCGCGTGGGCATGGAGTGCAACTACGCGCCGTTCAACTGGACGCAGACCGAGCCGAGCGACGAGGCGCTGCCCATCGAGGGCGGCGGCTACGCCGACGGCTACGACGTGCGCATCGCCAGGAAGGTCGCCGACCAACTGGGCTACGACCTCGAGATCGCCAAGATCGAGTGGGACGGCCTGATCATGTCGCTGGTCTCCGGCAAGATCGACGCCATCATCGCCGGCATGAGCCCGACCGACGAGCGCATGCTCACGATCGACTTCTCCGACCCGTACTACGAGAGCGACCTGGTCATCGTCGTGCGCAAGGACAGCCCGTACGCGGCCGCGACCGCGCTTGCGGACTTCTCGGGCGCGAAGATCACCGCGCAGCTCAACACCTTCCACTATACGGTCATCGACCAGATTCCGGGCGTCAGCCTTCAGACCGCGATGGACACGTTCCCGACGATGATCGTCGCGCTGTCCGCGGGCGCCATCGACGGCTACGTCTCCGAGCGGCCCGGCGCCGAGAGCGCGATCGCGACGAACCCGAACCTGACGTTCGTGGGCTTCGAGGAGGGCAACGGCTTTGAGGCCGATCCGGCCGACACGACGATCGCCGTGGGCCTCGCGAAGGGGAGCGCGCTGACCGCGAAGATCAACGAGGCGCTGGCAAACATCTCCGAGGACGAGCGCGTGCAGATCATGGCCGACGCGCTCGCCGCGCAGCCGAGCGCTGAATAGTCAAAATTCTTCCCGATTCGGGCGGCAGCCGGAGCATTTTCCGACTGCCGCTTAGGTAACCGCCGATGCATTCGGCGGCAGGACTGGCGGTCGCTTTTCCGCCCCCACTTCGTCGCTCATACGGTCGCCGTAGCGCTGCTACGGCTCCCTTCTGGCTCCTTGCGGGGGCAAAAAATCGCCTCGCCATTCCACCACCTCATTGCATCACGGTTACCCGACATGCGGGTAGAGGAGGAATTTCATGCCAACGACATTCTTCGGATGGGTCGCCTTTCTGGCGGACAAATACGGAGGGCTGTTCCTGCGCGGGGCGGGCACGACGCTCGCGGTCGCGATCTCGGGGACGATCCTCGGCTTCCTGCTGGGGCTGCTCGTCGCAATCGCGCGCACGATACCGCTCGGGCCGCGCGAGAAGTGGTGGAAGCGCGTGCCCGTCAGGGTGCTCAACGGCGCGCTCGGCGTGTACATCGAGGTGTTCCGCGGAACGCCCATGATCGTGCAGGCGATGGTCATCTACTACGGCGCGCTGCAGTATCTGCGCATCGACATGCCCACGATGGTGGCGGCGATCTTCATCGTGTCGATCAACACGGGCGCCTACATGGCCGAGATCGTGCGCGGCGGCATCATCTCGATCGACCGCGGCCAGACCGAGGCCGCGCGCTCAATCGGCATGACGCACTGGCAGACGATGACCTCGGTCGTGCTCCCGCAGGCGATCCGAAACATCATGCCCTCGATCGGCAACGAGTTCGTCGTCAACATCAAGGACTCGAGCGTCTTGAACGTCATCT
>JAAYZL010000566.1 GCA_012514855.1 Clostridiales bacterium | reverse complement strand
GCAAGAACCGGAACCTCCGGCTCAAGCGCACCGACGAGGAGTGGGCGGAAGCGTATTACGCCTTGACCGACGCGCGCGCGGACGAGCTCGAAAAGCGGATCGCCGTCGGCGCGCTGCTGGTCGTCGAGGGGCTGAAGATGGCGGACAATGCGCTGCCCGAGGGCGCGAGCGAGGCGCTTCAACAGGCGCACGCGGAGCACCTCGCGGCGAAGGACGCGCTCACCGGGGCCGAGGGCAGGATGCAGACCGCCGACCGCTACAACCTGGACGACGCCGTGCGCGCCTACATCGTCGACCGGAAGAAATTCTCCGACCAGCTCGCGGCGCTCGAAAATCAGATGGTCGAGCTGAGCGTCTTGCGCTCGACGCTCGCGCGCGTGACCGCCGCGGCCGACGGCTACGTCACCGAGGTCGGCGTGAAGCCCGGCGAGGCGTTCAACCCGCGTGCCTCCGCCTATTCGTTCTCGCCGAAGGAGGAGATGCCGGTGCTGCGCGTCGACGCCGAGAAGACGACGCTCGCGATTGCGAAGGGCATGAAGGTGACGTTCACCGGCAAGAAGGGGCAGGAGCTCGAGAGCGAGGTCGTCTCGACCGGTCTGACCGCCGCCGGCGAAAAATTCGCCGACGTGGAGCTCACCGAAAAGCTCGTCAAGGACCTCGGCGGCTCCGTCGCGCTGCTCTCGAACGACATCACGGTCGGCGTCAGCTACAAGGCGCGCGACAACACGACGCTGCTTCCGTCGAGCGCCGTCCGCGGCGAGGGCGAGGAGCGGTATGTGTACATCGTGCGCGAAAAGCAGAGCGCGTTCGGAACGGCCAGCCTCGTCACCGAGAAGATGGACGTCCGGGTGCTCGCCGAGGCGGGCGGCGTCGCGAGCGTCGCGGAGGATTTGAGTTGGATGAAGGTCGCCTACATGGAGGACCGGGCGATTGCCGAGGACACCACGGTGATGGAGTACGTGAACTGATATGAAGAAGCAAAAACTCCGCGGCCTGTGGCTGATCGCGCTGGGCGCTTTATTGACGCTCGCGGCGCTCGGCGGGCTTTTTCGGCAGCCGTCGGTTCTGCAGTACGCGATCGTCGCGCCGGCGGAGGCCGGGGCGGAGGGGGAGGGGGGTTCCCGGCTGAAGCTCCTGATCGACGGCTGGAAGAGCGCCTCGAAGGAGCTGTCGGAGGCGCTCTCCGCCTCGTCGATCGCCGCGCGCGACTACGGCTTTTCGCTCTCGAGCGACGCGGGGCAAAGCGGAATCGCGACGCTGACCGCGGTCGGCGAGCACTGGTTCAGCGTCTACCCGAAGTACCTTTCCTCCGGGCGGCTCCCGGTCGCGGACGAATTGAAAAACGGCGACCGCGTGGCCGTGCTCGACGAGGAGCTCGCGTTCAAGCTGTTCCCGACCGGCGACCCGCTCGCGGGGAAGGTGCTCGTCGGGGAGACGTGGTACCGCGTCGTCGGAACCGTCCGGCACCCGCGCAGCGTCGGCGACTTCGAACAGTACGCGGCCTACATCCCGATCGCGCGCGCGGCGGCGGAAAGGCTGCCGTTCGAGACCGTGGAGGCCGCCGGAGCGCCGATCGCGAAGTCCGGCGCATCGCAGGCGTTTTCCGAGGCCGCGGAGCGCTGGGCCCTTGGCGGGACGTTCGTCGACCTCGACAAGGAGGTCCTGCGCGAGACGATGATTTTGCGCTTGCTCGCGATCGTGTTCGGGTTTTTCGCGCTCTTCTCCCTGCTCCGGAGGCTCAACCGGCGCGTGGCGGAAAAAATGCGCAGTTTCCGGGAGCGCCTGCGCACCTCCTACTTCCGCTCGATGCTGCCGGAGTTCGCGCGGTGGGCGCTTCTGCACCTCGTCGGCTACGCGGCGCTGCTCGGAGGCGGATACGCGCTGCTGACGCTCGCGATCGGCCCGATGTACGTGTTCACCGAGTGGATTCCGGACGTGCTCGTCGAGCTCTCGTCGATCCTGGAGCGCTTCTGGCAATTGACTTCTTCCGCCGCGAAGCCGGTCTTCGTGCGCACGCGCGAATGGAGCGAGATACGCTTTCTGGCGGGCATGCTTCGCTGGGGCGCGGTCGCCATGCTCGCGGGATTCGTCGCGCTTTTCGGCGGATTGAGGGCTTCCGGCAAGGGGGAGTGACCCCCGGCAATTCCTGCAACCGCCGTCCGTGCCGGGCGGCGGTTTTCTTCGCTCGCGCTGTCCGGCTTTTCCATTTCCCAGGCGGCGCTAGAAATCTCCAGTCTTTGGGGGCTTGATTCTTAACGGTGCGCCTGTATAATGAAGGTACAGTTTCAATACATCGAGGCAAAGGACGTGTACCGTGAGCAAAGAAAAGACAACGGGCGCGGGCGTGCTGCCGCTGCTCCCCTTGCGGGGGCTGCTCGCGTTTCCGAATACGGTCGTGACGCTCGACGTCGGGCGCGGGAAATCGGTTGCGGCGCTCGAGAGCGCGCTCGAGGGCGACAAGCGGCTGTTCGTCGTCGCGCAGCGGGACGCCGGCGTCGAGCTTCCGCGGCTCGAGGACATGCACAGCGTGGGCACGATCGTCGGCATCAAGCAGGTGCTGCGCATGCCCGACGACACCGTGCGCGTGCTCGTCGAGGGCCAGTGCCGCGCGGTGCTGCTGGGCGTCGAGGAGGACGGCTGCATGCAGCGCGCGGAGGTCATGGTCGTCGGCGAAAGGGCCGACCCCGAGGACAAGG
>JAAYZL010000100.1 GCA_012514855.1 Clostridiales bacterium | reverse complement strand
CGGACGATGACCGCGCCGTCGTGCAGCGGCGTGTTCGGCTCGAAGATGTTCTCGATCAGGGGCGCCGATATCTCGGCGTCGATGACCGTGCCCGAGTCGATGACCCCGGCGAGTCCCGCATGGCGCTCGACGACGATCAGCGCGCCGACGCGCTTGCGCGACATGTTGTTGAGCGCCTTCACGATCTCCTGCACGAGGTTTTCCATCTCGCGCGTGCGCTGCCTGCGCGCCGAGGTGAACATGTGCCTCGACCAGTTCGACCGCCCGATCTGCTCGAGCCCGCGCCTAAGCTCCGGCTGGAACATGATCACGAGCACGAGCACGCCCATGCTGATGAGCTGCTGCAAAAGCCAGTTGAGCGCGTTCAGCTGCAGCGCGTCAGAGAGCCACGCGACGAGCAGCACCATCGCGACGCCCTTGAACACGGCGCTCGCGCGCGTGCGGATCAGGAGCTTGATCACGTGGTAGATCAAGACCGTCATGATCGCGATGTCGAAGAGGTTGCGCCAGTCCGGCTGCAAAAAGAGGTTCGTAAACAGCGCGCCGACTTCCCGCAGAAACGATTGGAATTGCGCCAACGCCGTCCCTCCTCTCGCGACAACCTTCCCCATCCCCTATTATAATACAAAACTGCGGCAAAGCCAAAGCCTTTTTGCAAAAAGTCCAGTTTTTTTCGAACGCGCCCGGCGGGGGAGCTCTCCTTGCGCTTTTTTGCGGGAGGTGCTATAATCGACGCATACACAGGCAAGCGGGAGGCCGATATGCAGCACCATTTTTACGCGTACATGGCCCGGATGAAGCTGATCAAGCGCTGGGGGCTTCGGCACAACACGCGCGAGGAGAACGACCAGGAGCACTCGCTGCAGGTGTCGATGATCGCGCACGCGCTCGCGATCTACCGGAACCGGCGCTACGGCGGCAGCGTCGACGTCGGGAAGGTGCTGCTCTACGCGGTCTACCACGAGGCGGCGGAGGTCATCACCGGCGACCTCGCGTCCCCGATCAAGTACTTCAACCCCGGCATCCGCGACGCGTTCAAGGGCATCGAGCGCATGGCCTCGGCAAAGCTCATGGAGTACCTGCCCGCCGACTTCCGGGAGGACTTCGAGAAGCTGCTGTTCCCGGACGAGGGAAGCCCGGAGTGGAGGATCGTCAAGGCGGCCGACCGCATCAGCGCGTATCTCAAGTGCCTCGAGGAATTCGCGTTCGGAAACCGCGAGTTTCTGACCGCGCAGGAGGCCATCCGCGCGTCGATCTCCCAGATGAACATGCCCGAGGCGGAGGATTTCATGCGCGAATTCGCGCCGAGCTTCATGCTGCCGCTCGACGCTTTGAATTGATAAGGAGGATTTTTTCATGTACCGCGAACTGAAGCAGCGGGTCTACGAGGCGAATATGGAGCTCTACCGCCGCAACCTCGTCGTCTACACGTGGGGGAACGTGTCCGAGGTCGACCGCGCCCGCGGCGTCATGGCGATCAAGCCGAGCGGCGTCGCGTACGAGTCGCTGAAGCCGGAGATGATCGTCGTGCAGTCGCTGGAGACCGGCGGGATCGTCGAGGGGAACTACCGGCCCTCGTCGGACGCGCCGACGCACCTCGCGCTCTATCGCGCGTTTCAAGAGGTCGGCGGCGTCGTGCACACGCACTCGACCGCGGCGACCGCGTGGGCGCAGGCGGGGCTTCCGATCCCGTGCATGGGGACGACGCACGCCGACTACTTCCACGGCGAGATCCCGATCGCGCGCTTTTTGACGCCGGAGGAGACCGAGGAGGGCTACGAGGCGAACACCGGCACCGTGATCATCGAGGCGTTCCGCGGCAAAACCCCCTTGCACACCCCCGGCGTACTCGCAAGCGGCCACGGGCCGTTCACCTGGGGCAAGGACGGGCGCGAGGCCGTGCACAACGCGGTCGTGCTCGAGGAGCTCGCGAAGATGGCGCTGATGGCGCGCCAACTGAACCCCACGGTCGGCGCGCTGCCGCATCACATCTCCGACAAGCATTTTTTGCGCAAGCACGGCCCGGGCGCCTATTACGGCCAGGGCTGACCGTCAAATCGCCAAAGAAATACGGTTTCGAATTGGCGCCGTGGCGAACCTGCTTAAAAAGAGGGTTCGCCTTTTTGCGCGTTGGGCAAACCCTCACAACGGCCCGCGAACCATTTTTGGCGAATGCGCGCCTAGCAATCGTGTTGTGCGTTTGTTATAATATATCATGTAGAGTAGATCAGAATAACGAAGTTTTTCGTGTCGGCGGGTGGGGGTACGGTTCCGCACGCCGACGATCATCGGGATGTGCGAACAGGGTCGACGCGTGGAGGAGGTCAAAAACCATGGCAAGTCTGTCGCTTCGTGGCATTCACAAGGTCTATCCGGGCGACGTTATCGCCGTCAACGACTTCAATCTGGAGATTGAGGACAAGGAATTTGTCGTGCTTGTCGGGCCGTCGGGCTGCGGCAAGTCGACGACGTTGCGAATGGTCGCAGGGCTCGAGGAGATCACCAAGGGCGAACTCTACATCGACGGCAAGCTCGTCAACAATATCCCGCCCAAGGATCGCGATATCGCGATGGTATTCCAGAGCTACGCGCTCTATCCGCACATGACCGTCTACAACAACATGGCGTTCGGACTGAAGCTGCGCAAGATGCCCAAGGCCGAGATCGACCGCCGCGTGCGCGAGGCCGCGCAGATACTGGGCATCGAGCCGCTGCTCAACCGCAAGCCCGCGGCGCTCTCCGGCGGCCAGAGGCAGCGCGTCGCGCTCGGCCGCGCGATCGTGCGCGAGCCGAAGGTATTTCTGATGGACGAGCCTCTCTCGAACCTCGACGCGAAGCTGCGCGTGCAGATGCGCACCGAGATCACGAAGCTGCACAAGCGGCTCCAGACGACCTTCATCTACGTCACGCACGACCAGATGGAGGCGATGACCATGGGCACGCGCATCGTCCTCATGAAGGACGGCGTGATGCAGCAGAACGACACGCCGCAGAACCTCTACGACGTGCCGGAGAACCTGTTCGTCGCGGGCTTCATCGGGACCCCGCAGATGAACATCTTCCGCGTCAAGCTCGAGAAGGGGATCGACGGCGTATTTGCGGTGTTTGGCGAGAACCGCATCAAGATACCGACCGGCAAGCTCCAGCGCTTCATCTCCGACAGCTACATCGGCCGCGAGGTCTACATGGGCGTCCGCCCGGAGAACGTCCACGACGAGCAGGCGTTCCTCGCCGCCTCGCCGGACAGCCTGATCGACGTGTCGGTCGAGATCGTCGAATTGATGGGCTCGGAGACGTATCTGCACCTGCAGACCTCCGGCAAGGACGACAACGTCGTCGCCCGCGTCGACCCGCGCTCGCCCGCGCGCGCCGGGGACAAGATTCCGGTCGCGCTCGACGCGAACCGGCTGCACTTCTTCGACGTCGAGACCGAGAAGACGATCTTGAACAGGGTCTGATTCAAAGAATTTCGCCCGCCGGAGGCAGATGAGCCCCGGCGGGCGCTTCTTTTTGGCGGCTCTGAAAATATGGATTTAACCTGCATATGCTAATATGAGGTATTCTTGCGGAAAGGAGGGGAATCTATGCGGGAACTTCTTCGGGCCGACAGGCTGTTCGACCTGGGAAAGAGCATCGCCGCCTGCATCTTCGAGGGCAAGAGCTACCCGTGGGAAGTGCTGCCGGAGATCGGCGACTTCGTCAAGGCGCTCGGCGAGACGCTTCCGGAGGACGAGTACGAGCGCGTCGACCGCGACGTGTGGATCGCGAAGGACGCCGTCATCGCGCCGTCCGCCTCGATTTCGGGGCCGACGATCATCGACCGCGGCGCGGAAATCCGCCACTGCGCGTTCATCCGCGGCAGGGCCGTCATCGGGAAGGAATGCGTCGTCGGCAACTCCGTCGAGGTCAAAAACGCGATCCTGTTCGACGGCGCGCAGGTGCCGCACTTCAACTATGTCGGGGACTCGGTGCTGGGACACCGCGCGCACATGGGCGCGGGCGCGGTCACGTCCAACGTCAAAAGCGACAAGTCGATGGTGACGGTCAAGACCGACGACCGGCGCATCGCGACAAATCTGCGCAAGTTCGGCGCGCTGCTCGGCGACTTCGCCGAGGTCGGCTGCAACAGCGTGCTCTGCCCCGGCGCGGTCATCGGGCGCTGGACGACGATCTACCCGACGTGCTGCGTGCGCGGCTTTGTGCCGGAGCACAGCGTCTACAAGGATTTCGACAACATCGTCCCCAAGTGGGACGACGACAAAAACGACCGGAAATAGCGGGAGGTGTTCTGTTGGGAAGGCTATTTGGAACCGACGGCGTGCGCGGCATCGCCAATGAAAAGCTCAGCGCGGAGCTCGCGATGCGGCTGGGCTGCGCGTCCGCGGCGGTGCTCTCGGGAAACAGCCGCAGGCGGCCGGTGTTCGTCGTGGGCATGGACAGCCGCATCTCGTCCGACATGCTGGCGATGGCCTGCGCGGCGGGGCTGTGCTCCGT
>JAAYZL010000565.1 GCA_012514855.1 Clostridiales bacterium | reverse complement strand
TCTCGAGTTCCTTCTTCATGTACTCGATCCAGGTGTTCTGGTTGTCCATCGTCGCGCCGGCGGAGAGTATCGCGATCTGGCCCGCGCCACCGATCTGCTTCGAAATCTCCTCAATCTGCACGCGGCCGATGTTCTCGGCGACGGACGGATCGATGTTCAGGTTGCGGCCCTCGGGATTGACGGCCGAGTCCCACGAGATGACCTTGATGCCCTTGTCCATGGCGGTCTGCAGAACGCTGACCACGCCCGCCGCGTCGTTCGCGGAGATCGCGATGGCGTCCACTTCTTGCTGGATGTAGCCCTCGATGATCTGAATCTGGCCTTCGTTCGAGGAATCCGCGGGGCCGTTGTGGATGAACTCGAAGCCGAGCTCCTTCGACGCCTCGTCGAAGCCGCGCACGGCCGCCTCGAAGAACGGGTTGCCGGTCTGCTTGTAGACGACGCCGAGGGTGATGGTCTCCTCCGCCATTGCGGGAACCAGGGTCAGCACGATGAGTGCCGCAAGCAACAGGGTGACGATCTTACGCATGGTATGAAACCTCCCTTTCTATATATCCACGGGGCGGATTCCCCGCAGAGTTCTATTGGTGCGCGGCGCTCTCCGCGCGCCGCTTTTGGAGCTGGCGGCGCTTCTCGATCATGTTGGCGATGTTCGGGAACAGCACCACCGAGATGAGCAGCACGCCGATCGACAGGTTCAGGATGAACGAGTCGTTGTAGGCGATCATCAGCCCGTTTTTGAGGGCCGTCATGAGGATCAGCGACAGCAGCACGCCTACGACGCTCCCCTTGCCGCCCGCGGTCGACGCGCCGCCGAGCACCGCGATGCCGATCGCCTGCATCTCGTAGCCGGTTCCGATCGTGTACTTGACGGAGCCGGTGCGCGACGCCAGAAAGATTCCGCCGACCGCGGCCAGCACGCCGTTCAGCGTGAACAGCAGCATCTTCGTGCGGTCGGTGCGAAGCCCGGAGTAGCGCGCGGTCACGATGTTCGTGCCGGTCGCGAAGATGCGCCGCCCGGAGGCCGTCCTGTGCAGCCACACGTAGAACACCGGAAAAAGGATCAGCACGCAGAGCAGCATGATCGGGATCGAATCAAACACCTTTCCGTAGCCCAGCCCCTTGGCGAACCACTGCGGGAAGCCGCCCGCGGACTGGTCCTTCAGGATGATGTAGGCGATGCCGCGGTAGATCGTCTGCGTCGAGAGCGTGATGATCATCGGGAAGAGCTCCTTGAAGCGCGTGACGAGGTAGCCGTTGACCCACCCGCACAGAAGCCCGACCAATACCGCGAGCGCGAGCGCCGCGCCGAAGGGGATGCCGTTTCCGGCGCTGTACGCGACCGACATCGCCGTCACCGACAGCGCCGCGGTCGAGGCGACCGAAATGTCGATGTCGCCGAGGATCAGTATCAGCATCGCGCCGAGCGCCATGAAGCCGACGTCCACCATGTAGACGCGCGTCTGATCGAGCAGCTTCGGGAGCGTGTAGGCGCCCGGCATCCTCTGGCTGAAGAACGCGTAGACGCCGAGGATCAGGAGCACCAGCAGCCACTCCCAGCGCAGGAAAAACCTCTTTGCACTGTGCATCAGATGTTCCTCCTTCTGAGGTTCTGCCTGACCATCGCGCGCTGCATCAGCACGTTCGAGACGACGGCGATCAAAATCAGCCCGCCCTGAATCAGCTTTTTCCAGAACTCGGCCTCGCCGGTCAGCCGCATCATCGGAAGGCCGTTGTTGATGACGCCGATCGTCAGCGCGCCCAGCACGACGCCCTGAATCTTGCCCGCGCCGCCGGTCACCGACACGCCGCCGATGACGCACGCCGCGATCACGTAGAGCTCATAGCCGCTCTTCAGATCCTGCGTGACCTTCGTGTCGTGCGAGGCAAAGAGAAGCCCCGCGAGCCCCGCGACCGCGCCCATGATCACGTGCGCGAGCAAAGTCGTCCGCCGGGTGTTGATGCCGCGCATCTCGGCCGCCTCGACGTTCGAGCCGACCGCGTACAGGTGCCGCCCGGTGCGGAAGTACGTGACGAAGACATACATCAGCACCGAGACCGCGAGCATGATCCAGGTCTTCGAGTTGATGCCCAGAAGCTCCGAGCGCGTGAAGTTCACGAACGCCTCGGACATATCCTTTTTGTAGACGGCCTGCGCGCTGGATACGATGTGCGTGACGCCGTAGAGTATGTACTGCATGCCCAAGGTCGTCACGATCGGCAGAACCTTTCCGTAGGCGATGATCGAGCCGTTGACGACCCCGCACAGCGCTCCCACGCCCATGCCGATCAGTATCAGCCACAGAAGCGGTATGCTCTGCTTGACGCTCGCGACGGTCTTTACGCCGTCGACGAGAACCTCGACCTCGGCGGTCGAGAGCGCGTTTCGCATGAATATGCCCACTACCATCGCGGACAGCGCCATGATGCCTCCGATCGAGATGTCGATCGAGCCGACGAGCAGCACGCACATCATGCCGGTCGCCAGGATCGCCAAAACCGACGTGTCCTCGACGATGAACAGCAGCTTGTTGCCGGTGAAGAACAGCGGGTTGATGAGGCTCACGACCGCGACCAGCAGCGCGATGATCGCGATCAGGCCGATCTCGCGGTATTTTATCAGCAGCGTGTAAAAGGGCATCCGCGTTTTTCCAGTCCTCGGCACGTTCGTCCCTCCCCTACGCCATCTTCTCGACGGGCATGCCGGCCGAGAGCACGTTTTCCTGCGTCGCCTCCGCGCGCGGGATCACGGCCGA
>JAAYZL010000564.1 GCA_012514855.1 Clostridiales bacterium | reverse complement strand
GCTCTTGAACGCGGAGAACGTCGCACTGCGCGCGCGGGGCGGCAGGGCGGCGGTCGACGAGGCGCGCGGCCTGGCGCGGGAATTCGGCGTCCCGTCGGACGCGATCCCGGAGATCATCGCGCGCAATACGGGCAAGCTGATCGCGGCGATCGCCGATCGCGCGCAGCTCGGCACGCTCGTCGTGTTCGGCGGCGACACGCTGCTGGGCGCGGCGAAGGCGCTGGGGGCGACCGCGATACGCCCGCTGCGGGAAATCCTGCCGGGCGTCGTGATGGCGCGGTTCGAATCCGACCGGGCAAAATTCGACCTCGTCACAAAGGCCGGCGGCTTCGGGGACAGGGATGCCGTTTCCGCGATGATGCGCGAGTGGTCGAAGCTCCCTGCAGGTTAGCGCAGGACGGACGCAGGGAGAGCCGGTGCGACGGCCGCTTCCCAGGCTACCTCGGGTTGCGACCATCGGACAAGGCTGCCGCTTGCCGGCCGCACGTGCGGCGCAAACGAGATCATCGCCCTTGCGCGAGCGTCAGGGCAATACCGCGCAAATCGCGCGGTATTGCCCTGACTGCTTTTGACGGCGCCATCTACCCCTTCGAGTGCTCTTTTTGATAGCGCAATCTGTACTGCGTCGGTGAGCAGCCCATGCGCTTTTTGAACTGCCGTGAGAAGTAATAGCTGTCGGTAAAGCTGAGGTCCAACGCGATCGCCTTCACATTGCGGCCGTTGAGCAAAAGCCATGTGGAATACTTGATTTTCTCACTGAGGACGTAGTCGATTGGAGACTGAGGGAAAAGCTGTCGAAATCTTGTCGAGAACTTGCGAACGGACATTTGAAACGCGGTCGCCAGCTGATTTAAGCTGATTTGCATGCAGATGCGATCCTGAATGTAGCGCGAAACATCCGAGATCCAGCGGGAATCGCTTTCGCTGAGCATAGCGGCATTTTTCGCGCGCCTGAGAATCACGCGCAGCATTCTGGCCACCATTTCGTCATAGGTCGTCTTGAGCTGGAAGGAGAGAAGCATGTCCGTGTTGAGCATCGGCGCGATGTCGGCCTTGGAGAAAACATCCGCCTCGGACTTTTCCGGCTTGCTTGTGGCAAGCACCGCGCCTCCGGGCAGCATTTCCGCGCTCTGCTTGAGGCCGGAAAGCTCCGCGAGTTCGCGCGCGGTTTCGCCGAGCAGCGCCGCATCGTCTTCGCGGTATATCAGCGGCAGATGGAAAAACGACAGAATGTCCCGGCCGAACAGATGCGCGCGGATGTGCGCCCAGTTCAGCACCCCCGGCTCGGACATATACACGTCGTGCGGCAGGAACTCCGGCACCACCAGCGCCTCTCCCGCGCGGACTTCGTGAACCGCGTTTCCGATCCGCGCGTAATAGACGCCGGTCTCCACATAGACCATCACAATGAACGGATAGCACCGCCCGACGAAGTGGTGGGGGAGGATGGGCATTCTGGAATCGCCGTAAATATAACTGTAGCTGGCCGAGATGCTGCTAATGTTCATCGAATCGCCTCCCGTCCTTACATGCCAGAATATTAGCATAAAATGTATGAATTCGCAAGAGGGCGACCGCGGCATGGCAAATAGTACATCGTTTAGGCAAGATCGTCCATTTACATTAACACTTCCGGAAGGTACAATACACATGCATTGGGTTCCTGGCGCATTGCCATATTGTATTGTTTATTGCAGACATATCGGCGTAAACCCGGCATTATGGAAATCCAGGGCCGTCGGCCCGGGAAATAGAGGAGGTAGAACAATGAAGAAACTGGTTTGCGTACTGCTGGCTTTTTGCCTGTGCCTGGGTGCGGCCGCCGCGTTCGCCGAGGGAGAGGACAAGGTTCTTACCCTGGGCTGGTCCTGGGCGCACAAAAACGACTCGCTGTTCAACGGCATGTTCGACACGGTGAACGCCGTGCTGGAAAAGACGATTCAGGAACACGGCTACACCTCCGTCGAGTGGATTGAGGTCATCGCAGAGGACAACGCCCAG